>JBFKAF010000008.1:0-21220 GCA_041621735.1 Pseudomonas sp. | reverse complement strand
GTTCTGCCGCAGCACCCGCGGCGTAGCACTCAAGCATGGCCAGCGTGCCAGCTTCATGGCCAAGCCCTACCTGCAATACCCGGGCAGCGGCATGCATGTGCACATCAGCCTGTATGACCCGGCTGGATGCAACTTGCTGGCGCAGGATGAGCAGCGCCCGCTACGGCATGCCGTGGCCGGTTGCCTTGAGCTGTTGCCGCACTTGATGCCTATCTATGCGCCGAATCACAATGCCTACCGGCGCTTCGGCGCCATGGTCAACTCGGCCAGCCGCGCCAGCTGGGGCTATGAAGACCGCGACGCCAGTGTGCGCATCCCTGAGTCGGACGTCGACAACCTGCGCATCGAGTTCCGCCTGCCCGGTGCCGACGCCAACCCTTATCTGGTGCTGGCGGCCTTGCTGAGCAGCCTTGAGCACGGCTTGCAAGCGGGTGGCGAGCCTATTGCGCCGCTAAACGATGATCGCAACAGTGGTATCGACTTTCCTAAGGATATGCTGGAGGCTGTGCGCCAGATGGCCGACCACCCGGTGGTTAGCCAGGGGCTAGGGGCGGAGTTCGTCATGGTCTATTGTGAGAACAAACAACAAGACCACCAGGCCTTCATGCACGACATCAGCCCGCGCGAATACCGCTGGTATCTCTGAGCTGTACATCGATTTTCCTCACAAGGAGGCGAGATGAGTAATGCCGTACTTAACAGCAAGACCCGCGAATGGCAGGCCATGAGTCGCGAGCACCACCTAGCCCCCTTTAGTGATTACAAACAGCTGGCAGAGAGCGGACCGCGGATTATCACCAGGGCCGAAGGCGTGCACCTGTGGGACAGCGAGGGACACAAGATACTCGACGGCATGGCCGGTCTTTGGTGCGTGGCCGTCGGCTATGGTCGCGAAGAGCTGGTCGAGGCCGCCAGTCGGCAGATGCGCGAGCTGGCGTTCTCCAGCACCTTCTTCCAGATCGCCACGCCGGCGGCCCTGGAGCTGGCCAAGGCGATCGCCGCGATCGCCCCGGCCGGGATGAATCATGTGTTCTTTACCGGCTCCGGTTCGGAGGGCAATGACACCGTGCTGCGCATGGTTCGCCACTACTGGACAACCAAGGGCCAGCCAAACAAGAAAGTCGTCATCAGCCGTCACAATGCGTATCACGGTTCCACCATGGGCAGTGCCAGCCTGGGCGGGATGAAGGAAATGCACGAACAGGGCGACCTGCCGATTCCGGGTATCGTGCATATCCCCCAGCCGTATTGGTTCGGCGAGGGCGGCGACATGAGCCCCGAGGCGTTCGGCATCTGGGCTGCCGACCAGCTGGAAAAGAAAATTCTCGAAGTGGGCGAGGACAACGTCGCGGCCTTTATCGCCGAGCCGATCCAGGGTGCCGGCGGGGTGATCATTCCGCCGGACAGCTACTGGCCGCGCATCCGCGAGATCCTCGCCAAGTACGACATCCTGTTTGTCGCCGATGAAGTGATCTGCGGTTTCGGCCGCACCGGCGAGTGGTTTGGCAGTGACTACTACGGTAATACGCCTGACTTGATGACCATCGCCAAGGGGCTGACCTCCGGTTACGTGCCCATGGGTGGCTTGATCGTCAGCGACAAAGTGTTCGAGGTGATCAGCCAGGGCGGCGACTTCAATCACGGTTTCACCTATTCCGGTCACCCGGTGGCCGCTGCCGTAGGGCTGGCGAACCTGCGCATCCTTGAAGCGGAGGGCATCATCGAGCGGGTACGCAATCAGACGGGGCCTTATCTGCAGAGGCGCCTGCGCGAGCTGGCCGACCACCCGCTGGTGGGTGAAGTGCGCGGCCTTGGCATGCTCGGCGCCATCGAGTTGGTCAAGGATAAGCCCAGTCGTGCGCGTTATCCGAGTGCCCTGGGTGTCGGCAAACTCTGTCACGAGCATAGCTTTGCCAATGGCCTGATCATGCGCGCCGCAGAGGACACCATGATCATCGCCCCGCCGCTGGTGATCACCGAGGCGCAGATTGACGAACTGCTGACCAAGGCGCGACTGAGTCTGGATCTGACCTTCGAGCAGCTGCCGCACTAACAGGCCGCTGAGAAACTACCGGCGTTGCGGATACGGCGTTAAAAACAGGCTCGGCTGCCTCGCCTACGTTGTTCAACGGCCTGCTAACCCCTGCTGAAGCCGACCGGTCGGTAGCCGCTGGCCGTTCGGCGCGGCTGAATAGGGCGCTGCGTAACGGCCGTTTCGCAGCCCTCAGCCGCAGGCCTAGGCCTGTTCTTCATCCGCGGGCCGGGCGTTGTCGTCTTTCTCCATCGCCAGGCTGTGGTGCTGGAAGGCTTGAGCAATGGTGCTGCGCAGGTGTTCGTCGTCCCAGGGCTTGGTGAGGAACTTGTAGATCGCGCCCTGGTTGATCGCGTCGGTCACCGATTTCAGGTCGGTGTAGCCGGACAGGACGATGCGGATGGTCTCGGGGTGGAGGCTCTTCACCCGGCTGAAGAACTCGGTGCCGTTCATCTCCGGCATGCGCTGGTCCGAGAGGATCACCTGCACATTGTGCTTGGCCAGTAGAGCGAAGGCATCTTGGGCACGGCTGGCGGTGATGATTCGATAGCCGTCGCGGCGCAGTACCCGGGTCAGGGCGCGCAGAATGTTCTCTTCGTCATCGAGCAGCAGCAGGGTTTGCGCGTGGCTGTCCGGCGCGCGGCTCTGCTGTTGCACGTTGAGCATCTCATGCTGCTTGCGCAGAAAACTCTCCAGCTGTGGTAGCGGCATGGGCTTGGCAAAGTAGTAGCCCTGGAATTCGTCACAGCGGCTTTTCTTCAGGAAGGCCAACTGTGGCTCGGTCTCCACGCCTTCGGCGAGTACCTTGAGTTTCAGGTGGTGGGCCATGGAGATGATACCCTGGGTGATGGCGGAGTCGTGGCGGTCGCTGATCACCTCTTGAACGAAGGAGCGATCGATCTTGACCTTGCCGATCGGCAGGCGCTTGAGGTAGTTCAGGCTGGAGAAGCCGGTGCCGAAGTCATCGATGGAGATGTGTACGCCTAGTTTTTTCAGTGCGTGCAGGGTGCTGATGGCTTTTTCGGCCTTATCCAGTAACACGGTTTCGGTGATTTCCAGTTCCAATAAATCGGCCGGCAACTGGGTCTGCTCCAGGGTGTTGCGCACCTGCTCGACGAAGCTGGCTCGCTGGAACTGTACGGGCGAGACATTCACTGCCATCACCGCGCCGCTGAATCCCTGGTCGGCGAGCGCGCGAGCTGCACGGCAGGCGGTGCTCAGTACCCACTCGCTGAGCGGAATGATCTGTCCGGTATCCTCGGCCACCGGGATAAACTGTGCCGGTGGAATGAAGCCGCGCTCGGCGTGATGCCAGCGCAGGAGTGCCTCATAACCCACGACTCGGCCACTACGCCCGTCGATCTGCGGTTGGTAATAGAGTTGGAAGGCTTCGGCTTCGATGGCCTTTTGCAACTCGTTGCGCAGGGTGACGCGTTCGCTGACCTTCTGGTTGAGATCCTCTGTGTACCACTGGTAGTTATTACGTCCTTGTTGTTTGGCCTTATACATCGCCATATCGGCCTGCTGAATCAGCAACATCGGTTGCTCGATGCAGCCATCGCTGAGGGCGATGCCGATGCTCGCGGTGATGTGTTGTTCGATATGTGCGACCCGGTAAGGGCGGGCAAGATTCTGGACTATCCGCTCGGCCACCAGTAGCACATCTTCCTCGCGGGCCAGGTCCGGCAGAATGACAATGAATTCGTCGCCGCCAAGACGCGCTACCGTGTCGCCTGGGCGCACCTGCTGGTTCAGGCGCCGCGCCACCTCGACCAGAATCTGGTCGCCGACGCCGTGCCCCAGGCTGTCATTGATCGGTTTGAAGCCATCCATGTCGATAAACATCACCGCCAGGCTGCGTTTGTAGCGATGGCTGATCCGGCAGCCTTGGCTTAAGCGATCTTCCAGTAGCGAGCGATTGGGCAAGCCGGTGAGTACATCGTGGCTGGCGTTGTAGGCCAGCTCGGATTCGAAACGCTTCTGCTCGGAGATATCGTTCTGTACGCCGATGAAGTGAGTGACTTGCCCCTGTTCATTGGGGACCGGGGCGATGTACAGGGCGTTCCAGAATGGTGTGCCGTCCTTGCGGAAGTTGCGCAGCACGACGTGCACGTCTCGATGCTGGGCCAGGCGCCGCTGGATTTCAGCGATCCCCGGCTGTTCGCGTTCCTCGCCCTGGAGGAAGCGACAGTTGCGGCCCAGGGCTTCGGCCGCGCAGTAGCCAGTTATCCGCTCGAACGCTGGGTTTACGTAGATGATCGGCATGTCATCGGCCTGGGCATCGCAGATCAATGCGCCGTTGAAGCTGGCCTCCAGGCTGCGCTGAAACAGACGCAGTTGCTTGTCGGCCTCCTTGCTTGCGGTGATGTCGCGAAATGCCACGACCCAGCCTTGCGGGCCGTCGTCGTCGAGCAGCGGTGCGCTGTCGTAGGCAATATAGCGTTCGCTCTGTGCGCCTTGCGGCAGGCTCAGTTCGCCATGTTGGCTGCCGTTGCCCTGGGCTTGTTCGAGCGGGAACGGCAGGTGGTCGGCCAGCGGCTGGCCGAGCAGGGTGTCGACAGATTGGCCAAGCAGGGCGGCGGCGGTTGGGTTGATGAAACTCAGGTGACCCTCGCGGTCAATCGCCAGCAGCCCTTCGGCGATGCTGTCGGTGATCGCCGAGGTGAATTCAAGCTGTGCTTTCAGGCGCTGCTCGCCCTTTATTACTGCACGCATCAGCCGGTTATTCTCCAGCACCGCCACGGCCATCTGAGCAAACTGCTGGGTGATGGCCAGGTCATCCTGATCGAGCTCGCCATGTTGTTTGTCAGACAGCTGCAGCAGCCCCAGGTTGTTGCCGGCATAGTCCTTGAGCGGCACGGCCAGCCAGCCGCGCATCGGCGGAAGGTCGAGGCTTAGCTTGGCGTGTTCGCGCCAGTGCGGGTGGCAGTCCAGTTCCGCCTGGCTGAGCAGTACCGGTTGCTCGGTGTTGCACACCAGTGCATAGAGATCGTTGCCGCCGATTTGACTGCCGCCTTGCGGCCAGTCGGCATACTTTTCCGAGAGCGCTACCGCGTGAACGGCCTCCCGCCAGTCATTGCCATGCAGCAGGCTGACGATGGCCTGGTGGCTGCCAATCAGCCCCCGCAAGCGTTCGCTCAAATAGTCCAGCAATGTCTGACTGTCCACGATGCTGTTGATGTTCACCGCTGTGTCGGTCATCCCGCGCAGCAGTTCGGCCTGGTGCTCGGAGTGCTGCAATGCCTCGTGCAGTGCACGGGTCATGCGATTGCGTTCGCTGATGTCCTTGGCGATGCTGAATACCCCGACTATCTGCGCGTCGATGATGATCGGCAGGGTCGTGATGTCCAGCTCCAGCATGTGTCCGTCGCGACTGTTACAACGCACTGCGTGACGCTGGGTGGCACCCTCGCGTGCGGCCTTGAGGTGGCTATGAAAGGCTTCCAGGTCGTCGTTCTGCAGCAGTAAGGAAATGGGTTGCCCCAGCAGTTCTTCCTCGCTGTAGCCGGAGAGCTGACAGCCCGCCTGGTTCAGACTCTCGATCTGCCCATCCAGATTGAAGGAGAACACGGGGTCGGGGTTGAAGGTGAACAGCGAACGGTAGCGCTGCTCGCTCTCCTGCAAACGCAGACGGTCGTGCTGACGTTCGATGGCGATGGCGGCCAGTTGGCCGGCCGTGCCGATCAGCTGTAACTGTTCGTCGCCCGGTTGTTTGGGTGCGTGGTGGTAGATAGCGAAGGTGCCCAGCACATCGCCGTGATGGGAAATCAGCGGGATCGACCAGCAAGCCTGCAGGCCATGGCCGAGGGCCAAGGCACGGTAGCCTTGCCAAAGCGGGTCGCCGTCGATGTCTTCGCTTATCACCAACTGGCGGCGCTGAACCGCGGTGCTGCATGCGCTGGCAGTGGGGCCGACTTTCATCCCGTGCAGGGCCTGGGTGTAGCTGTGCGGCAGGTTCGGCGCAGCGCCAAGCAACAGGTGCTGCTGCTCCTTGTCCACCAGTAGCACCGAACAGTAGGTGCCGGGCAACTGGGCCTCGGTCACCTGACAGATGACTTTGAGGATGTCTGCCAGCGGCTGGTCGGTGGAAATCATGCTGAGAATATCGCGTTGATCCTCGGCAAAGGCCTCGTTCTGTATCAGGAGAGTAATGTCATGTGCCACGGCGAACAGGGTACGATCACTCTCGGACCAGCCGCCGGACCAGAGCAGATGCACGATGCTGCCGTCCTTGCGCTGATAGCTGTTACGAAAGCCTGGGTGCTCCTCGCCTGCCATCATGGCCTGGACTATTGCTTGAGTGCCCTGGCGATCCTCAGGTACTACATGACTCAGGTATGGGCGGCCGATCAGTTCGTCCGGCCGATAGCCGAGCACGCTGGTGGCCGAGGGGCTGATCTGGGTGAATTGACCCTGTTCGTCGATGGAGCAGAGTACGTCCATGGAGAAATCCATGATCCGTTGGTTCAGAGCCTGCAGGTTATCTTGGTGTTGCAGGCTGGTTTCCAGTGCCCGGTTGACCAGGTGCAGGTGCCGTGAGTGCTCGATGGCCAGCCGTCCGAGCCGTTGACTGAGCATGATGAAAAAACTGAAGGTCAGGCCGAACAGCATCACCAGGCTGGGGACAAGGCTGGCAGTCTGGCTGGCGGCATCGAGATTCTGGTAGCTGATCAGGCGCCAAGTAGCGTTGCTCGGACCATGCAGCAGTCGTTCGCCCAGCGGGTTGAGCGAGGCGTTGGGTTGTTGGGGGGCGGTGTCGAACAGCAACTGCCGATCCTCGTATAGGCGCATGCTGAGACCCTGCGGTTGCGTGCCTAGTACCCCCTTCAGTGTGCGAGCCAAGTCGAGTTTGGCGACCAAGGTCCAGCCAGGGTTGGCGGACAGGTTCAGGGGAACAACGACCAGGCTGTTGGGTTGGGCGTTCAGGCTGAATGCTGGACTCAGGCGTGCTTGGGAATCAGGGGTGGAGCGCTGTAGCCAGTTGCGCTGGTTGGGACTGCGGAGTAGAGCATGCAGCCAGTCTGTTGCGGCAGGAGTACGGCTGAACAACCACTGTGGATGAAGTTGTTCGTCCAGCAGGGCGATGAGCGCGATATCGGGAAAGTCACGCAGATAGCCACTGGACTCTTGCTGCCATTTAGCTGAGCTGGGTAGCTGCCCATCGATCTGCCAGCGCTCGGCCATGCGCTGGATCGTCAGCCGGTGAGTATCGAATGTCCGTACGGTGGAACTGCCCAGCTCGGACAGTAACAGCGCGCTTTGTCGCTGGTTCGCCTCGATGTTCTGCAGGTTCAGCAGGTACCAACTGCCACAGGTCAGCAGGGTGCCCAGGGCACCCGCGAGCAGAGTCCGGCGATCAAGCAGGTGCTCCCGTTCGGTGGGCAGCCCGTTGAGGCAGAACAGGGCAAGGCCCATGCTCAGGCCGAAGAGATTGGCCAGATTGTTCACGTCGTGGTTGAAGCCCAGGCGCCAGGCACCGAGGGACGCCACGCTGGGCGCCAACTGCGACAGGCCGCTGAGAGCAATCACCATTAACCCCAGCCCGGTACTCAGGCGTTTACCCCAGATGCCCAAGGGTTGACTGAGCAGGCCGGCCGCCAGCAGACAGAACAGCAGCGCCGTAGGGTTGCGCATGTGCAGGAAACCGCTGATCAGTGAGCGGCCCTGGTGGCTGTCCGCGAGCAGGAGGTTGTGGGCCAGACTGAACAAGCCAATGCCCAGTACCAGGGCTGAGGACAGCTGGCAGAGCTGGTTGCGCTGATTGGCGCAGCCCAGCAACCCAAGGCCCAGCAGCAGAACAGCCAAGGCGCTGTCGGGCAGCAGTGCCAGACTAAAAGCGCTGGGGGTTTCGGTGACTAGATAATCGCACAGGCAGATACTGCCGATGACCAACAGGGCAAGGCCCTGGACGTGCAAGAAGGCTTGATAACTCAGGTGGCGAGTCTTGATATCCATCCTGTTGTCCTGGTCTGCACCTGATTGGGCGTGAAGGAACGCTTCGCTTAGAGTGAGTCGTCGGCCTCGTCGATCAGCACTGAGCCGTCGCTGTCGCGGCGTACGCGGGTAATGCCCGGATACTCGACCTCCAGGCGCAGCAACTCCTGCTCCTGGCGGTCCAGGTCACTCTGTTGCCGGCGCAATTGCACCAGCAAGCGTTGGTTCTCGTCGCGCAGCAGAAACAGATCGATGGCGGCACGCAAGGCGGCTTCGACTTCGAAGTCGGCCCAGGGCTTGGAGATGAAGCGGTAGATTTCTGCCTGGTTGATCGCTTGCAGCATCGACTGACGGTCGCCGTGCGCGCTGAGCAGGATACGCAGGGCGTTGGGCTGCCGCTGTCGGGCGAACTGCAGGTAGGTGATGCCGTCCACCTCGGGCATTCTCAGGTCCGAGACGATTACCGCGTACTCATGTTCGGTCAGTGCCTCGAGGGCCAACTGGGCATCGTTGAATGCATGCACCACCCAGTCGTAGGGGTGTAGCAGCCGTTTCAGGGCACTGAGAACGTGCGGCTCGTCATCCAATAATTGAATTTTGATCATTCGACGTGCTCCTGCGGGCTGGTGGCGACGACGATTTCGGGCTTGTGGATGAAGAGGGTGTAGTGCGAGCCCTCGGCGGCCTCGAACGCGACCAGCTTGTCGATCAGTAGACGAGTCAATTGTTTGCCTTCGTTGAGCAGCAACATGCCGTTGGCTGCATGGAGGTTGCGCGCCAGGGTCATGCCGGGTACCAGGCGGCGGGTATCCAGAGGCAGGATATTGGCGTCGGCCATAGCCAGGTCAGGTGCCAAACTGGTGCATAGATTGATAAAACGCTCGCACAGCTGCGGGTCATAGAGGGTGCCGGCGTACTTCTTGATCAGCAGCAGCGCCTCATCACGGTTCAGGTGGCGATCCAGGAACAGGCCGCACTGCAACTCGATAAAGTCCACGGCCAGTTTGATCAGGCGCGAGCCGAAGGGAATCTCCTGCTCCTTCAGGTGGTCGGGAAAACCGCGCCCGTCCCAGCGTTCCTGATGATGGCGAATCAGCAAGGCCGCATCCTGCAACGGTTCAAGGGTCATCAGCAGGTTCTCGCCAATGACCGGGTAGAGTTGGTAGCGCTGACGCTCCTCGCGGTACAGCATATCCGCCGGCCGGTTGAGCAGCCGGTCATCCCAGCTCAGCTTGCCGAGGTTGTACAGCGCGGCGGCCATGCTCAGGTCACGGCTCGGGCCTTCCTCCAGGTTGTGCTGGTCGGCGTAGGCCCGCACTAGCGCGATGACCTGGGCGTTGGTCTGCTTGTCTTTGGGCAAGCGTTGGTTGAGTAGCAGCGAAAACACCTCGGTGGCCGTCATGTAGCTGTGTTTCAGCTCGGCGAAGGCCAGGTCGAGCATGTCGGCAGTCTGCTGCAGCTCACTGGTGCGGTCGCGCACCCGTTGCTCGAGGCTCGCGTTGAGTTCTTGCAGGCTGCGGTTTTGCTCATGGGTCAGTTGTTCAAGGCGCTCGCGTTCGCGCTCGGAGTGCTGAAACGCCAGGGCTTGGCGGATCATCAGGCGCATTTCATCGTCATCCCAGGGTTTGCTGATGTAGCGGTAGATCTGTCCCTGGTTGATCGCCTTGATGGTGGTAGCGATATCGGTGTGACCGGTTAACAGGATGCGCAGACAGTCGGGCCAGCGCTGATGAATTTTGGCGAGCAGGGTGGCGCCGTCCATGCCCGGCATGCGCGAATCGGATATCACCAGATCGATAGGCTGTTGGTTGAGTTGCTGCAATGCCTGATCGCCGTCACTGGCGGTGAGTATCTGGTAGGGCTCATGGCGCAGGATGCGGCGCAGGCTGTTGAGGATATTTTCCTCATCGTCAACCAGCAGCAAGGTCGCACTGTGCTGTTCGTTCATGAGGTTATGCCCCCATATGGACCACGGACGGCTGACAGACCGGCAGCCAGATGCGGAAACGCGTGCCTTTGCCGAGCGCGCTGTTCACCTCGATGCGACCATGGTGTTTCTGCACGATGTTGTACGACAGCGATAAGCCCAGGCCGGTCCCTTTGCCCACCGGCTTGGTGGTGTAGAAGGGTTCATAGATGCGGTGGAGCAGGTGCGGCTCTATGCCTTTGCCGGTGTCTTCCACCTCCAGCCATACCCAATCCCCCTCGTGGCCGCTACGCAAGGTGATACGGCCGAACTTATCCATGGCGTGAGCGGCGTTGACCAGCAGGTTCATCAGCACCTGGTTGATCTGCGAGGGAATGCACTCCAGTTCCGGCAGCTCGCCATACTCCTTGACGATTTCGGCCTTGTACTTGAGTTCGTTGTTGACCACGTTGAGTGTGGTGTCCAGGCCACGGTGCAGATCGGCGAGGCGAAACTCCTCCTCCTCAATGTGCGAAAAGTCCTTGAGTGCGGTGATGATTTTCTTGACCCGATCGATGCCATCCTCGGATTCGTTGATCAGGGCTTCGACATCGCTGCGGATGTAGTCGTATTCCAGGCTGCGCTTGAGCTGGCGCAACTCGTCGAGGCTGGCCACGCTGTCCACCGCGTCGATGATGCGCAGCAGGTCCTGAACGTAGCTGGCGAGGGTTTTCAGGTTAGAGAAAACGTAGCCAATCGGGTTGTTGATTTCATGCGCGACGCCGGCCGCGAGCTGGCCGATGGCAGCGAGCTTTTCCGATTGCAGGAGTTGGGCATTGGCTGTTTCCAGCTTCTTGATCAATTGCTCTTGATCGATCTGCTTGCTGTTCAAGGCAGTCAGCGCCGCATCCAACTGCTCGTTGGAACGGGCGAATTCGCTGGTGTCGTACAGCAGCAGGCCAAAGCATTGCCGGCCAGCCGGATCGCTGAAAGGAAATAACAGGCTACTCTGCAGTACGGACGGTGCCGATTGTCCTGAGGCTGTGTAGGGCAGGTGGATGAGGTGGGTGTTTTCGTGCCACTGGGTGATGACGTGGAGCCCATGGTCGCTCGCCTGCGCCACTATTTGGCTCAGGCGAGGCGTATCGGCTTCGGGGAAGACCTGGATCAGCGGCTGCTGCCTGGCGTGTTCGAGCGCCTTGCCGGCACACTGGCTGATGAAGCCGTTCCAATACTGAATGCGCAGCTCTGCGTCGAGAATGATTACGCCGATGTCCATGTGTTCGATCAGAGCACTGGCCAAATTGCTTTGGCTGTCGTCCATGGCGGGCTCCTCGTAAGGGCAGAGAGGCAACTGGTTTAGTGTTGTCTGCCTCAATAGTAGGCGATATTTTAGCCGTCAGTTAAATGGCGCTTAAATTGTGGCGCCACTTGCCGGCTGCAACCATACTTCTTTCGACACCCCCTGAAATCAGGTTAGACCATGGTTCCTGAAACCGTAGATGACTCGCTGATTCGCTACCGATTGCAGTTTTCGGACGGCCGCAGCTGGCAGCATTGCGTGGAGATGGAACCTGATACTGCAGGGGGCGCGGACCTGCCAGATTGGACGCGGCTGGCTTTTCATCAATGCGCCCATTGCCCGTTGCAGGTCGAACGTTCGCCACGCTGTCCCTTTGCCGTGGCACTGGTGGCACCGGTTGCGTTGCTGGCGCAGTCGCCGTCCTATGAGCGGGTCGGGGTCGAAGTGCACTGGCGTGGGCGCGAGATTCGCAAACGCACCACCTTGCAGCGCGCCATGGGCTCCTTGCTCGGTGTGTTGAGCGCGACCTCCGGCTGCCCCTACACGCGATTGTTCAAGGCCATGGCCTGGTTTCATCTGCCGTTCAGCGGTACGGACGAAACCCTGTATCGGGCATTTGGCACCTACTTGCTGGGTCAATACTTGCGCGAGCAGCGTGGGCTGAGTGCGGACTGGTCGATGACTGAGTTGCGCCAGGTGTATCGCAACGTGCGCCAGGTCAATCTGGGCATGACCAACCGCTTACGGGCCGCGCTGGTCGAAGACTCTGGACCGAATGGGATGATCCTGCTCGACTTGCTGGCCGCCGATACCTTGTACTCGTTGGACCAGTACGAGGGTGAGCTGGACCGCTACTTCGCGGCGTTTTTCAGTGAAGGCCGGCCATGACGGCCGCGAGCTGGATCATTGAAACTGTTACAGCGGCAAAACGTGAGGAAGGCGTTTAGCAGGCCATTGAAAAACTACCTGGGTTGGCAATGCTGCGTTAAAAACGGCCTCAAAATGCTCATTTACAGCACGTAAACTCCGCTTTTTCGGCCGTTTTGCCTTGTCTTGCCTGCCTCGCCTACGTTTTTCAACGGCCTGTTAGCGCTCGTCCAGGGCGAAGGCGGTCAGGGTAAAGGTCGCAATACCAATGTCTTGCAGTTTCTGCGAGCCGCCCAGTTCCGGCAGGTCGATGATTGCCGCCGCCTCATAAATGCTCGCGCTCATTCGCCGTACCAGTTGTGCGGCGGCCAACAGGGTGCCGCCGGTGGCGATCAGGTCATCGAAGATCAGTACCTGGTCGCCTTCGCAGAGGCTGTCGGCGTGCACTTCGAGGAAGGCTTCGCCGTACTCGGTCTGGTAGCCGGCGCTGAGTACCGCCGCCGGCAGTTTGCCCTGCTTGCGAAACAGGATCAGCGGTTTATTCAGCTCGTAGGCGATGATCGAACCGATCAGGAAGCCACGGGCATCCATGGCGGCGATATGGCTGAATTCGGCTTCGACATAACGTTGGATAAAGCTGTCGGCGACCATGCGCAAGGCGCGTGGCGACTGAAACAACGGGGTGATATCGCGAAACACCACGCCGGGCTTGGGGAAGTCGATGACCGGGCGGATCAGGGATTTGATACTGAATTCGTCGAAAATCATCGCAAGACTCCTGTGCCAGTCGGGCGAAGGGACAATGGGTCTATTTCAGACTAGCTGACAGCGGCACACTTCAGTCGTCGTAGTTGCCGCCAGCCAGGGCGCACAGCTCGATGGGATTGAGAATGGTGACTTCCTTGCCTTCGGCTTCGAGCAGCCTGTTCTGTTGGAAACGGGTGAATACCCGCGAGACGGTTTCCACCGCCAAGCCCAGGTAGTTACCGATTTCGTTGCGCGACATGGCCAGGCGGAACTGATTGGCGGAGAAGCCGCGAGCGCGGAAGCGCGCCGACAGGTTGACCAGAAAGGTGGCGATGCGCTCGTCGGCGGTTTTTTTCGACAGCAGCAGCATCATTTGCTGGTCATCGCGGATCTCCCGGCTCATCACGCGCATCAGCTGGCGACGCAGTTGCGGCAACTGCACCGACAGCTCATCGAGCCGTTCGAAGGGGATCTCGCACACCGAGGTGGTTTCCAGGGCTTGGGCGGATACCGGATAGGTTTCGGTATCCATACCCGACAGACCGACCAGTTCGCTGGGCAGATGGAAGCCGGTGATCTGCTCTTCGCCTGAGTCGCTCAGGCTGAAGGTCTTCAGTGCGCCCGAGCGCACGGCGAAAACCGAGCCGAAGGCATCGCCCTGGCGAAACAGGAACTCGCCTTTTTTTATCGACCGCCCGCGTTTGACGATCTCATCCAGGGCGTCCATATCTTCAAGGTTCAGCGAAAGCGGCAGGCACAGACTGGCCAGGCTGCAATCCTTGCAATGGGCTTGGTGTGGCGTACGCAGCTTGATGCTCTCGGACATCGACCTTGATTCCTGGGTTAAACACACAATAGTCGTAAGGGTACAGCAGAGCGCTGGCCTCAGCCAGTCGATGCGTGCTTGCCGCGCGAGGCAGGCTTGGCCTGTCGGCGAATACCTGACTTGACTGATGGGGCGCTTGAGATTGCCCTGCGCGGTGCCGAAACTGGCGCCGCGCAGGGGCGCACCGGCGAAGAAACAGCGCTAAATCACCCGGGAGAAGCGTTGCCGGCTGTGCTGGTTCAGGTAATGGTCGAACAGCATGCACAGTGAGCGCACCAGCAGTCGACCGGTGGGGCGTACATCGATGCTCCTGTCGCTCAGCACAAGCAGCCCGTCCTTGGCCATTTGCTGCAGTTGCGGCCAGATATCGGCAAAGTAGTCGCGGAAGTCGATCCCGAACGCCTGCTCGATCATGGCGAAATCCAGCTGGAAGTGGCAGATCAATTGCTGGATCACCGCGCGCCGCACCCGGTCGTCGGCAGTGCATTGCAGGCCGCGCTGGATGCTCAGTTGGCCGCCGCTGAGGTTCTGTTGGTAGTCGTTGAGGTCGCTGCTGTTCTGGCAGTAGAGGTCGCCGATCTGGCTGATGGCCGATACACCCAAGCCAATCAGGTCGCAGTGCCCGTGGCTGGTGTAGCCCTGGAAGTTGCGTTGCAGGCTGCCATCTTCCTGAGCGCTGGCCAGTTCGTCATCGGGCAAGGCAAAGTGATCCATGCCGATATAGCGGTAACCTGCGGCGTTCAGTTGCTCGATGCTGTTGTGCAGCATGGCCAGCTTGTTGCCGGCGCTGGGCAGTTCGCCGCTGTCGATGCGTCGCTGCGGCATGAAGCGCTCGGGCAGGTGGGCGTAGTTGAACAGCGCCAGGCGGTCGGGTTGCAGCTCGATGACCGCCTCGACGGTGCGGGCAAAGCGTTCCGGGGTTTGCAGGGGCAGGCCGTAGATCAGGTCGATACTCACCGAGCGGAACTGCAGGGTGCGCGCGGCTTCGACTATGGCGCGGGTTTCCTCGATACTTTGCAGGCGGTTGATCGCGCGCTGCACGGCAGGGTCGAGATCCTGTACGCCAATGCTCACCCGGTTAAAGCCCAGTTCGCGCAGCAGACCCATGCTCGACCAATCGGCCTCGCGCGGGTCGATCTCGATGCCGTAGTCCCCCGAGTCGTCATCCAGCAGGTGGAAGTGCTGGTGCAGTTGGTGCATCAGCTGGCGCAGTTCGTCGTGGCTGAGAAAGGTCGGCGTGCCGCCGCCCAGGTGCAACTGCTCAACCCTTTGCCGTGCATCGAGATGCCGGCCAACGAGTGTCATTTCCTGCTCCAGTGCCTGTAGATAGGCATGGGCGCGACCGCGATCCTTGGTGATCACCTTGTTGCAGGCGCAGTAGTAGCAAATATTGGCGCAGAACGGCACATGCACATATAGCGACAGGGGGCGCTGCGCCTTGCGGCTGTCGCGCAGGGCGTGGAGCAGGTCGAACGAGCCGATGCCTGGATGAAATTGCAGGGCAGTTGGGTAGGAGGTGTAGCGTGGTCCGGCCTGGTCATAGCGGCGGATCAGTTCGCTATCCCAGTGGATGGCATCGAGCATGCGGGCATTCCCTGGATGGGCTAACAGTCCCAGGGAGTCTAGAGAGGCCGGGCTCGGCCCATCTTGATCTGTATCAAGACAGGCCGAGCTTGCTGGGCCACGCAGCGGGCGATGTTTAGTGGCCCATCAGCCAGTGCTGATGAGGGCCGGGCAGGGTCCACAGGCCGAATAGAATGACCAGCAGACCGCCGGCCATGCGCACTCCGCGTTTGCGCAGCAGGGCCGTCAGGCGTTCGGCGGCCATGCCGGTGGCCAGCAGCACCGGCAGGGTGCCGAGGCCGAAGGCCAGCATCAGCGCGACGCTGTCGAGCGCATCGCCCTGGCTCGCCGCCCACAGCAGGGTGCTGTAGACCAGGCCGCAGGGCAGCCAGCCCCACAAGCCGCCCAGCAGTATGGCGCGTGGCAGGCTGGTGACCGGCATGAAGCGTCGGGTCAGTGGCTGGATATGCCGCCACACGCCGCGGCCGAGCGCTTCGATGCGGGTCAGGCCGCTCCACCAACCAGCCAGGTACAGGCCCATGGCGATCAGCAGCAGCGCGGCGATCACCCGCAGCAGCATGGCCGCCGGGCTGCTGGCCACGGCCCAGCCCGCCAGGCCAAGCAGCAGGCCGGCGATGGCGTAGCTGCAGATGCGCCCGAGGTTATAGCTCAGCAGCAGCTGAAAGCGCTGTGCCCGATGCTCGGCGGGAATGGCCAGGGTCAAGGCGCCCATCAGGCCGCCGCACATGCCCAGGCAATGGCCGCCACCGAGCAAGCCGAGAATCAACGCGGACAACAGCAGAGGTGCCAGCTCAGGCATGCGGCGGGTCCTTGGGTTCGTCCTGCTTGTGTACCTGATCGACTCCGGCTTTGTGCATGGGATCGTCGTCGTCGAACAGGATGCTATGGGCCGGGCCGTCCAGGTCATCGTACTGGCCGCTGTCGACCGCCCAGAGGAACAGCCAGATGGCGAAAGCGACCAGCACCAGGGCGACGGGAATCAGGATGTACAGCGCGGGCATGGGGTCTCCGGACGACTGATTATGGGCGGGTAGGCTGGCGCAGAGCGCCGCGCAATCCAGCGTTTGAGCAGGCTGGGCTATGCCAGAAACATAGGCTATGTCCCATTAGTGTGTTGTATGGCACGACCCACCACATCCTCCTGCTTTAAGTAGATCCGTAGGGTGGGTTAGGCGCCTGGTACAAGGCTATTGACTGTTATCCGGTCAGTTGCGCCGTAACCCACCATGATCGGCACGTCGACCGCCACTTGGTGGGTTACGCGGCGCGCCAATGATGCAGTCGATTTCAGCGCTATGACCTGCGCCGCTAACCCACCCTACAAAAGTTGCGGCCAACACATCACTGAGACATAGCCAAAAACTAACCCAGCCCAGTTCTACGGCTTCGGCGTTCGGGTCAAGCGTAAGGCATTGAGCACCACCAGCAGCGAGCTGAGCGACATGCCGAGCGCGGCCCAGATCGGGGTAATCCAGCCAAGGGCGGCGAACGGCAGAACCAGGCCATTGTACAGGCTGGCCCAGGTCAGGTTCTCGATGATGATCCGTCTGGTGCGCCGCGCCAAGTTGAAGGCCTGGATCAGGGCGGTCAAACGGTTGCTCAGCAGCACGGCGTCGGCACTGGTTTTCGCCAGGTCGGTGGCGCTGCCCATGGCCACGCTGATATCGGCGCCGGCCAGTACCGGTACGTCATTCACCCCGTCGCCGAGCATCAGTACGCGGCGACCCTGTTCATGCAGGGTTTTCAGCTCGGCCAGTTTCGCATCGGGCGTCAGACCGCCGCGCGCCTGTTCGATACCCAGCTGACGCGCGACTTCGGCGACCATCGGCGAGCTGTCGCCGGACAACAGCAACACCTGCCAGCCACGTTCGCGGCAGGCGGCGAGCAGGGCGGGGGCGTCGTCGCGCAGGCGGTCGTCGAGGACGAACCAGGCGAGCGGGCCCTGGCAGTCACCGAGCAGCAGCCATTGACCCCGGTCGGCGGGAATCTGTGGCGGGCACTGGCCGCTGAGTTCGCTGACAAAGGCGGCCTGGCCGATGCGCAACTGACGACCCGCGACCCAGCCCTGCAAGCCGAGGCCGGGGATGTTGTCGACTTGTTCTGCGGCTTGCGCAGGGCGACCGAAGGCGCGGGCGATGGGGTGCTCGGAGCGGATTTCCAGGGCGGCCGCCAGAGCCAGGCAGGCGTCGCTGTCCAGTGCGCCGAGTGGATGAATGGCGCTCAGGGTCAGGCGGCCTTCGGTGAGGGTACCGGTCTTGTCGAAGATCACCGTGTCGATCTGGTTCAGGCCCTCCAGCACGTGGCCGCGGGTCAGTAGCATGCCCAGTTTGTGCAGGCTGCCGGTTGCGGCGGTGAGAGCGGTAGGGGTCGCCAGCGCCAGGGCGCAGGGGCAGGTGGCGACCAGCAGGGACAACACCACCCAGAAGGCGCGGCTCGAGTCGATCTGCCACCAGACCAGGCCGACCATGGCCGCGACCAACAACACGATCAACAAGAACCATTGCGCGGTCTGTTCGGCGATTTCGGCCAGGCGCGGCTTATCGCTCTGCGCGCGCTCGAGCAGGCGCACGATGGCCGACAGGCGGGTGGCATCGCCAAGTGCTTCGACCTCGACCGTCAGCGGGCCCTCGACGTTCAGGGTGCCGGCGGTGACGCTGTCGCCGACGCCGCGTGGCTGAGGCAGGTATTCGCCGGTCAGCAGCGATTCATCGACGCTGGACTGACCGCAGAGGATGCGCCCGTCGGCAGGCAGCAGGGCGCCGGGCGGCACCAGCACCCGTTCGCCAGTCTGCAACTCGCTGAGCAGGACGCGCTGGGTCTGGCCGTCGGCGTCGAGGCGTAAACAGGAGGCCGGCAATAGTTGCACAAGCTGCGCGGTGGCCGCCGCCGTGCGCTCGCGGGCGCGACGTTCCAGGTAGCGACCAGCCAGGAGGAACAGGGCGAACATGCCCACCGCATCGAAATACAGCTCGCCATCTCCGCTGACCGTCGACCAGATGCCGGCCGCATAGGCGCCGCCAATCGCCAGGGAGACCGAGAGGTCCATGCTCAGGTGGCGGGTGCGCAAATCGCGCAGGGCGCCGCGGAAGAATTGCCCGCAACAGTAGAAGACGATCGGCGTGGTGAGGAACAGGCTGACCCAGCGCAGGATCTTGTCCAGCTCGGGGCTGAGATCGATGTTGAACTCCGGCCAGGTGGCCATGGTGGCCATCATCACCTGAATCCACAGCAACCCGGCCACCCCCAGTTGGCGCATGGCCCGGCGGTTTTCCCGGGCGAGCTGTTCGGCGGCAGCATCGGCCTGCCAGGGGTGGCCGGCATAACCGATGCTGCGCAGTTCCTTGAGCAGTTGACTGAGTGGCAGTTGACTGTCGGCCCAGCGCACCTGCAGGCGGTGGTTGGACAGGTTGAGGTTGGCCTCGGCAACGCCGCGCAGGCCGCGCAGGTGTTTCTCGATCAGCCAGGCGCAGGCGGCGCAACTGATGCCCTCGATCAATAGATTGGTTTCGCTGAGCTCGCCCCGATGCTCGACGAAGGGCGCCTGCACCTCGGCGCGGTCATACAGCGCCAGCTCATCGGGCAGCGCTTGTGGCAGTTCCTCCGGGTTGGCGGCGCGCTCGCTACGGTGCTTGTAGTAGTGCTCCAGGCCGCCGGCGACTATGGCTTCGGCCACCGCCTGGCAACCGGGGCAGCACAGCGCCCGGCTCTCGCCCAACACCTGGGCGTGAAACTGGCTGCCGGCTGGCACCGGCAAGCCGCAGTGGTAGCAGGGGGTGGGACTCGCCATGGGTGGACAGTCTTGAGTCTGACGTTGCGACATGGTGCGTCCGGCAGCGGGCATTAGCGTGAGACCGATTGCTTACTGGGCAACGCCGAGGCGGATGGTCTTGCCGGTTTCCAGGGTTCGCTCTTCGAACAGGCGCCAGTTCTTGCCACCTTCCTGGCCGATCAGCTCGACGAAACGCCGACCGCGCACCACGTCTTGCATCTGGCCGCGATACAGGCCCTGACCCTGCTGTTGCAGGACGATGCGCCGATCGCGTTCGGGCTGGGTCGGTGACAGCAGGTTCAATACCAGTTGCTGCGGGCCGCTGTAGCCTTGCAGTTGCAGCTCGGCGACGCCGGCCTCTTCATCGAGGTTAAGACTGGCGTGCAGCTTCAGCTGCTCGGCGAGTTTCTCGCGCTCCAGCGACTGGTTGATGCCCTTGCCGACATCGTAATAGTCATCGGAAATCAAACCCGGCGGGTTGCGGGTGGCGATGGTCAGCAGCGTCAGGCCCTGGGCTACCGAATAGCCCAGGAGCGCCAGGATGAACCAGGGCCAGAATTGCTTGTACCAGGGTTTGACCGGTGTTTCGTTAGGCATGCCGTGAATACTCGTCAGCGGACACTGGGGCCGATAAAGCGGCTGTCGGCGTCGTTGTGGATGCTCGCATCGTCAGCAGAGCGGATGCGGAAGATGATTTCGTTGGCGCTGGAGGGCAGATTTTCCGGTTCGATTGACAGTTCGACCGGCAGCGACAGCACCTCGCCAGCCAGGGCCTTGATCTCACGCTTGCCTTCATAGACCAGGCCATCGAGGCCGTCGGCTTCGATCAGGAAGGTCACGTCCTGCTGAGCCTTGTTCATGATTTTCAAGGTGTAGACGTTCTCGATGCGGCCCTGTTCATTCTCGCGGTACAGCACGCGATCCTTGAGCACGTCGAGTTCAACCAGCGAGCGGTCGGCCACGGCCCAGGCAAACAGCCCCATCATCGCCAGCAGGGCGAGGGCATAGCCGATCAGGCGTGGGCGCAGCAGTTGAGTGCTGTGGCCGGAGAGGTTGTGCTCGGTGGTGTAGCTGATCAGCCCTTTCGGGTAGTTCATCTTCTCCATGATGTTGTCGCAGGCGTCGATGCAGGCGGCGCAGCCGATGCATTCGACTTGCAGGCCGTCGCGGATGTCGATGCCGGTAGGGCAGACCTGCACGCACATCTTGCAGTCGATGCAGTCGCCCAGGCCTTCGGCTTGGTAGTCGGCGTCCTTCTTGCGTGGGCCGCGGTGTTCGCCGCGCCGTGGGTCATAGGAGACGATCAGCGTGTCCTGGTCGAACATCACGCTCTGGAAACGCGCATAGGGGCACATATAGATGCATACCTGTTCGCGCAGCCAGCCGGCGTTGCCGTAAGTGGCGAGCGTGAAGAAGCCCACCCAGAACACTGCCCAGCCACTGGCGCCGAAGGTGAACAGCTCGGGGATCAGCTGGCGGATCGGCGCGAAGTAACCGACGAAGGTCAGCGCGGTGGCCAGGGAAACGCCGACCCAGATGCCGTGCTTGGCCAGCTTGCGCAGAAACTTCTGGCCGCTCATGGGGGTTTTGTCGAGCCTCATGCGCTGGTTGCGATCGCCTTCGGTGACCTTTTCCGCCCACATGAAGACCCAGGTGAACACGCTCTGCGGGCAGGTGTAACCGCACCAGACGCGACCGGCGAACACGGTGATGAAGAACAGGCCGAAGGCGGCGATGATCAACAGAGCCGAAAGCAGGACGAAGTCCTGTGGCCAATAGGTGGCGCCGAAGATATGGAATTTACGCTCCGGCAGATTCCACCAGACCGCCTGGCGGCCATTCCAGGTGAGCCAGACCGTGCCGAAATACAGGAGGAACAGGAAGGCGCCACCGAGCATGCGCAAATTGCGGAAGATGCCGGTGAAGGCGCGGGTATAGATTTTTTCGCGGTTGGCGTAGAGATCGACGGTTTCGACCTTGGCCGGGGCAGGGGTGACGTCTTTAACGGGGATCTGTGCGCTCATCAGTTGCTACCACAGCGGTTGGTTGGCTGCCCCGGCCGATACATGCCAGCCGGGGTCATTTCACTCTTACGCTATGGTACGCCTGACAACGCCCTGTTTGGGTGCGACGGTGGGTCGCGCTTGCTACAGGGCTTGTCGGGTCAAGCTTACTGCTGCGCAGGTTTCTGCGACAGGCTGTACACATAGGCGGCCAGCAGGTGCACCTTGTCGTTGCCGAGGAAGGCTTCC
>JBFKAF010000007.1:0-21316 GCA_041621735.1 Pseudomonas sp. | reverse complement strand
GAACGCCTGGGCCTGCTGCTCGACCGCGAACTGGCCTGGCGCGACGACAAGCGCCTGGAGCGGCTGCGCAAACAGGCCAAGCTCAAGTACGCCGGCGCCTGCCTGGAAGACCTCGACCGCCGCCGTGGCCGCGCGCTGGATGAACGCCTGATCGCGACCCTGGCCAGTGGTGACTGGCTCCGCCAACGGCACAATCTGCTACTGACCGGCCCGACCGGAGTCGGCCAGACCTGGCTCGCCTGCGCACTGGGCCATCAGGCCTGCCGCCAAGGCTATAGCACGCTGTACCTGCGTACCCCGCGCCTACTGGAGCAACTGCGCATCGCACACGGCGACGGTAGCTTCGGGCGCACCCTGCAACAGCTGGCCAAGGTCGATGTCTCGCTTTTGGACTTATGTTGCGTACCCCGTTATGTGGAGTAGCGACTTTCAGCCCGCCATTGGTCTGACTTTGAAGTGTCCGAACTCAACATAACTAGCCCCAGGGGTAGCGTGGATTTCTCCATCGAACGCAATGGAGGACATCATGCTCACTCGAATTTTCCCCAAGACACATCGGCACTACGTCGAGTCGCCCGTTGGCTGCTGGCTCGAAGGCTTTGCGGACTGGCTAGTATCCGTCGGCTACGCACGCAGTCCCACTTGCCACCATGTTCGCAGACTTAAACTGGTGCTTGAGCGCGTCGAATCGATCGCACCGGATGCCAATTTCTCGGTACACCAGCTCGATACGATATTCACTTCGGTCCGAACGCGACCTCGATACCGCGCAACCCGGCGTGCCTTTGAACGCTTCCTGGCTGCTCGCAGGCTTCTGACCGTAGAACCCGATGTCGATCGGTTTGCCCCGCTACTCAAGGTATACCGCCATCACCTCATTGAGGTTCGCGGCTTGGCGCCGCCGACGGTCAGCCAGCATATCTCGACCATTGCCGACTTTCTGACTCAGTCCGTGCCACACGAGGCGGCGCTTCTCGATCTGTCGGCGCCGGCCGTAGAACAGTTTGTCATTACCAAGGGTCAACTGATCAAGCGCCAGAGCCTGCAGCATTCCATCGCCAGATTGCGTGCCTTTCTCCGCTACTGCTTCGACCACGGCCATATCCGGGAGCGCCTCTATACGATCGACACGCCGCGCACCTATCGCGGTGAAGCCCCGCCGCGTGCCCTTGCCTGGCGTTTGGTGCAGCAACTACTGCAGTCAGTCGATCGCGACAGCAAAGCCGGTTGGCGCGAAATCGCCATCCTGCACTTGATGGCTTACTACGGATTGCGACCATCGGAGATCGTGGCGCTCACCGTGGCATCGATAGATTGGACAGCCCGGACGTTGCGTGTCGATCAGCGCAAGACCAGCTCGAACTTGATCCTGCCGCTGTCCGATCAAACGCTGCGCCTGCTCAAGCGGTATTTGCATTGCGGTCGACCTGGCAGCACTCGGCCGGAACTGTTCCTGCGCGTAAGAACACCGCTGGCTCCGATACAGCATTACGCGGTCTGCAAACTCTACGAGAAGCGCACGCGGCAAAGCGGACTGCCGCTCGATGGCAGCTCTTCCTATTGCCTCCGCCACGCTTTCGCCATGCGACTGCTTGAGCGCGGTGTGGGCGTCAAGGCGATCGGCGATTTGCTTGGGCATCGCTCGCTGGAAAGCACCTGTGTTTACCTTCGGCTGCAAACCGAGTCGTTACGTGACGTGGGACTACCCCTTCCATGCCGGCATGCTGCGCAGAAGGGAGACCATCATGTTCCCCACTGAGACCGCACTCGACTTGACCATTGCGCGCTATCTGCAACTTCGGCGATCGCTTGGTCGAGCTTATGGAAATGAAGAGCGTGTCCTCGCGTCGGTCCGCCAGTTTCTGGTGGCGGCGACATGTACGGATCTGGACTACGCTCGCTTCCTTGGGTAGTGCAACACGCTCGCCGGGCTTAGCACCACGGTGCGACGCAACCGGCAGCGCATCGTGCGCAACTTTTGTCTGTATCGACAGCGCACCGAACCGCAGTGCTTTGTGCCCGACCCCAACCACTTCCCGCGACCCTGTCCCGCTGTCACCCCCGTCATCTTCGGTTCGAGCGAGGTCGCGAGGATGCTCGCGGCTGCCGAGCAATTGGGTCCGGTGCCCACCTCGCCTCTGCGGCCAGCGGTCCTGCGGCTGGCCGTCGTGCTCCTCTATACCGCAGGACTACGTCGCGGCGAACTGCTACGGCTGACCCTGGCCGATGCCGATTCGGCGCAAGGCGTATTGCATATCCGCGAATCGAAGTTCCACAAATCCCGATTCGTTCCACTATCGCAGGACGCCCATCGTGAGCTGCGCGCCTATCTCAAGCAGCGGCTGGTGCCGCGCTTCAGCATCACGCCGAATTCTCCCTTGCTGTGTAACTGCGCCAGAGGCTTGCGCGGCTATACGGGGGCAGGAATAAGCGGTGGAATTAAAACGCTATTCCAAGCTGCAGATGTTCACAGTAGCGATGGCCGACGGCCGCGGATTCATGACTTTCGGCATAGCTTTGCCGTCCAGGCATTGCTGCGTTGGTATCGGCAAGGCGCCGATGTGCAATCCAACCTGCCGAAACTAGCGCTGTACATGGGGCACGTGTCGATCGTCTCCACCGCTTATTACCTGCGCTGGATGCCGGATATTGCGGCAGCGGCCAGTGATCGCTTCCAGGCCCACTTCGGCCATTTGATTGCTGGAGGTGCGCCATGAAGCCCGCTCGGCCCAACTCGCTTGGCAATTGCATCACGCACTTCTTCCGGGAGTATCTGCCCGAGCTCCGTGGCATGAGCCTGCACACGATTCGCAGCTATCGCGATGCCGTCGTGCTGTTCTTGCGATTTGCCTCGGCTCGCAGCAAACGGGGCGTCGAGGATTTGGAACTCGACGATTTTACGGCAGAGCAGGTCAGCCAATTCCTGACGCATCTGGAACAGGAGCGTCACAATGGTGTCGCGACGCGCAATGCACGGCTGGCTGCTATCCACACCTTTGCCCGATTCCTGGCCAGCGAACACCCGGAGCATCTAGCCGAGTTGCAGCGGGTGCTTGGGCTGCCGTTCAAGCGCGGCGCCCGCAGCGCCCCAATGGCGTATTTCGAGCCTGACGAAGTCGACGCGGTGCTCAATAGCATCGATCGCACTACCGACTCGGGGCGGCGCGACTATGCGTTGTTTGCGCTGATGTTCAATACTGGTGCTCGCGTGCAGGAGGTACTCGATCTGCAGGTGCGCGACGTGAGAACCGAGCCGCCGCACCAAGTGCGTCTGCGTGGCAAGGGCGGGAAGATTCGTTTATGCCCCATCTGGCCGCATACTGCGGCGCTGCTGCGGGAACTGGCTCAGCAGTCAGCACAGACCATAGCGCCGGAGGCGTTTCTGTTCACCAACCGCCACGGTGCCAAGCTCACGCGGTTCGGTGTTCGCTACCTACTCAAGAAATATGTGGCAGCGGGCACACCGGTGGCCAACACCATGCGGGAGAAGCGACTTCATCCGCATTCGCTTCGACACGCCACAGCAGTTCATTTGCTCAAGGCTGGCGTTGACTTCGCCACAATTAGCCAGTGGCTGGGCCATGCGACGCTGAACACGACCATGGTCTATGCCCGGGTGGATTTGGACATCAAACGCCAAGCGCTTGCCCAGGTGTTCCCCGAAGTGTTGGCGTCGCCACGTGCCGGCCATCTGTCGCCGGCTGCGGTCGATGTGGTCGATGTGGTCGATTGGCTGAAACGGCTGTGAGTGGTTATGTGGAGTTCGGGCGGTTGGAGTCGGCGCAGCGCGCCATGTTTGCTGCTCAACTCCACTTAACGGGGTACGCAACATAAGTCAAGTAATGTTGAGCTCAACATTACTTGACGACTGGGGCCTGGCTACGCTGGAAGAAAATGCCCGGCATGACCTGCTGGAAGTGATCGACGACCGCGCCGGCAGCCGCTCCACCATCCTGACCAGTCAGCTTCCCGTCGATCATTGGCACGGTTGGATCAACGACCCCACGCTGGCCGACGCCTTGCTCGATCGCCTGGTGCACAACGCCTACCGAATCGTGATGAAAGGCGAGTCACTGCGGCGGAAAAACACGGAGGAAAAGCCGCATCGTGACCGATGCGGTTAGAATTTAAACCCCGCGCAATTGGGTGGAGGCACCGGTCACGTTGTTAGCGAAATGAGCGGTCACGTTCACCGAAATCCGCATCCTACCGCCTGCAACACAGCAGCTTGGCGGCTCAGGCAAAGATCAAATCACGGGAGCGAAAACGCAAGGACGATCAGAAGCCGGTGGACGACGAACCGTTTTGATTTTAGGGAAGGATGGCCTGCTGCATGACTGGATGTGGCAGGTCATCAACAACTGAACTGGGCTATCGAAGGAGTGGGTTCAAGAGCAGCAGCGCTGATAGACTTATCCACAGTTGCTGGTAACGAAATCAGCAATCCGCCCTGGGTCAAATTTCAATCGGCAGGGTGGGTCAATTTTCCATCAGCGCCAACAGGTTACGCCAGGCAGGTCTGAATGCTTGAGAAACGTCAAACCTGGCGGGTAGGGGCAGTTGGAGCTGAATTTTTCAACGGCCTGTTATTGTGCAGATGCGGAAATCAAGCCTTCGGCCGTGAGGGCGGCCTGGACAGCTGGGCGAGCGGCCACACGGCTGAGATAGGTGCCCAGCCCAGGCCAGGCCGAGAGGTCGACGCCGACATATTTGTCCCAGCTGAGCACGGTGAAGAGATAGGCGTCCACCACAGTGAAGTCCTCGCCCATGGCGTAGGACTTGTCATCCAGCCGCCGGCTGGCCTCTTCGATGCGGCTTGTGAGATGCGACTTGATGAGCGCTTTCATTTCCTCCGGCAGCTCCGGGTTGAACAGCGCGCCGAAGCCTTTGTGCAACTCCGTAGAAATGAAGTTGAGCCACTCCATCAGGCGGTAGCGTTCCAGCGTGCCCGCAGCCGGCACCAGGCGTTTCTCTGGCACGCGGTCGGCGAGATACTGCACGATGGCCGGGCCTTCGGTGAGCACCTGCCCATCGTCGAGTTTCAAAGCCGGGACATAGCCATTGAGGTTGATGGTTTTGTAATCGGCACCGGTTTCAGTTTCAGCGCTTTGCAGATCGACTCGCTCAAGCTGAAAGTCGAATTCGCCTTCACGCAGAATGATGTGGGGTGACAGGGAGCAGGCACCAGGACTGTAATAAAGCTTCATGGTTTTTCCTAAAGGTTTATTTTCGGGTGTTAGTCTTATAAAGTGAACTGCAACCTCAAACAAGAAGGCACGCATGCCACCCATGGTTACCTTGAGAGAACCTAAATGATTCCAAATTACAGGCTTGCAGAAACCGTCCCCTTGGATCTGCCAACGCTGTCGAATGGAAGCCGTGCCTGTCCGGTGCGCGATGTGCTCGACCGCTTGGGCGAAAAATGGTCGACGCTGATCCTCGTAATCCTCTCGCAGGAGTGCCAACGCTTCAATGCACTAGCGCGCGCCGTGCCCGACATCTCGCGCCGGATGTTGACCGTGACACTGCGCAACTTGGAACGCGATGGCCTCATCTGGCGCGAAGTGATCCCCTCGACGCCGCCGTCCGTGAGCTATGGGCTCACCCCGCTGGGAACCTCGCTGATGCCTCTACTGAGCGGACTCATCACCTGGGCCGAGCACCAACAGCCGGAAATCGCCGCTGCCCGCACCCAATTCGATGGGCGCATCGTCAAGGGCGGTGGACTACCCCCTCTCCAGTAGACATCCCCGGCCTATGCTTTGAGCATAGAAAACACCCAGCGATTCAGGCCGGAATTCAAGGCTGAACCCGTCAGGCAGGCCGTTGAACGAGGCTGCTCAGTAGCAGAGACTGCCGCGCGCCTCGTTGATCGACTCCGACAGCGGCCAGGTCTCCTACATGAGCAGCGACGGCTCTGTCGGCACCGTGGGCATCGGCGCGAACGAAGCCATGGGCCGCATCCTCGCCGGTGGCGTGCAGGACATGTCCGCCTGGGTCAACAAGCTCTACGGCCAGGCGTTCGCGGCGGTCTACGTCAAGCCCGGGGCAAAAGTGGCCGTGCATCTGGAAGAACCCCTGACCATCGACTACGACCCAAAAGGTCGCCGCGTCGATCACCGCCTTGGAGGGCTGCCCCATGCGCAGGAACTGGACTGGCGGCCTGGTGCTGCTGACCATTGCCACCGTGCTCGCTGGCTGCGCCACCAGCAAGGAAGACCTGTTACCACACGACGACAGAACCATGCTGGACATCTGAAACGTCGAGACCGGCGGCGGTGCCGCCCGGCAACTACTCGATGCACGCCATGCCCTGCGCCGGCCGCCAAGCGAGGCCGATGTACAGGCCACACCGGCCGTGCAGGCCCGCCATACGCGCACGGCGCAGAACGAGATCTACCGGCAGTTCCACCGCCTGCCCAATCCAGATCTGCTGATGTACGTGTTCCCGCATCTGGCAGGCAGCGACCCGGTGCCGGCGCCCGGCTACACCACCGTTTTCCCCCTGTACCAGCGGGTGCAGTACGCACTGCCTGGCGAACGGACCGAGGACTACTGATGGCCTGGCCCCTGCTCAAACGCCGGCCGCAGACCGAGGAAGCAGCGTCGCCTGCTGATGCCTGGAGTCGTCACGTCGAGGCGCTGCGCGCCCACGGCATTGCCGAACCCGGCACCGCGCCCACCTCGCGGCGGCCAGCCACCCAAACCGATGAGCAGGCGCTGTACGACATGGCACCCTCGTTTACCGACCTGCTGCCGTGGGTGGAATACCTGCCCGAATCGGGGTGCGTGTTGCTGGAGGACGGCGCCTCGGTCGCCGCCTTTTATGAACTGCTCCCGGTTGGCACGGAGGGGCGAGAGCCCGCCTGGCTGCTGCAGGTCCGCGATACGCTGGAAAACGTGCTGCAGGATGCCTTCGACGAACTGGAGGACAACCCCTGGGTCGTGCAGCTCTACGCCCAGGACGACACCAACTGGGATCGCTACCTCGATGACCTGCGCCACTACGTCCAGCCCCGCGCCCAGGGCACAGCCTTCACCGAGTTCTACCTGCGTATCTTCGGCCACCACCTGCAGGCCATCGCCAAGCCGGGTGGGCTATTCGAGGACAATACCGTCACCCGGTTGCCGTGGCGTGGGCAGGTGCGGCGCACGCGACTGGTCGTCTACCGCCGTGTCGGCCAGGCACCCCAGCGCCGCAGGCAAACGCCCGAGCAGGCCCTCAGCCGGGTCTGCGACCGCCTCGTCGGTGGGCTGACCCATGCCGGCGTGCACGCCCGACGCCTTGGCGCGGCAGGCATCCACGCCTGGTTGCTGCGCTGGTTCAATCCCAATCCGACCCTGCTCGGCCCGTCAGAGGAGGATCACGAACGCTTCTATGCGCTGACCCGCTACCCGAACGAACAGGAGCCCGGCGAGATCGAGCTGGCCAGCGGCACGGATTTCAGCCAGCGGTTGTTCTTCGGCCAACCGCGCTCGGATACCGCTCAGGGCTTGTGGTACTTCGACGGGATGCCGCACCGCGCGATCGCCGTCGATCGCCTACGCACCCCGCCATCGACCGGCCACGTCACCGGCGAAACCCGCAAGGGCGACGCGATCAACGCGCTGTTCGATCAGATGCCCGAAGACACGCTGATGTGTCTCACCCTCGTTATCACCTCGCAGGATGTGCTCGAAGCGCACCTGAACCACCTCAGCCGCAAAGCCGTGGGCGACACCCTGGCCTCGGAGCAGACCCGCGCCGATGTGCAACAGGCCCGTGGCCTGATCGGCAGCGCCCACAAGCTGCACCGGGGGGCACTCACCTTCTACCTGCGTGGCCGCGACCAGGCGGAACTGGAGGCCCGCGGCCTGCAACTCGGCAACGTGCTGCTCGGTGCCGGGCTGCAGCCGGTGCGCGAAGAGGACGAAGTGGCACCGCTCAACACTTATCTGCGCTGGTTGCCTTGCGTCTACGACCCGGCGAAAGACCAACGCCAGTGGTACACACAACTGATGTTTGCCCAGCACGCGGCCAATCTGGCACCGTTGTGGGGGCGGAGCCAGGGCACGGGCCATCCGGGTATCACCTTGTTCAACCGCGGTGGCGGCACCCTCACCTTCGATCCGCTGAACCGTCTCGATCGGCAGATGAACGCACACCTGTTCCTCGCGGGGCCGACCGGCTCCGGCAAGAGCGCGACCCTCAACAACCTGCTCAACCAGGTCACCGCCATTTACCGGCCCCGGCTGTTCATCGTCGAAGCGGGAAACTCGTTTGGCTTGTACGGCGACTTCGCCGCGCGCCTGGGGCTCAGCGTCAATCGCGTGAAGCTCGCCCCCGGTGCCGGTGTCAGTCTCGCGCCGTTCGCCGATGCTCACCGGCTGGTGGAAACTCCCAGCCAGGTACAGACGCTCGACGCCGATGCACTGGACGAAGACGACGCGGCGGCCGAGGGCGATGAGCAGCGCGACGTACTCGGCGAACTGGAAATCACCGCCCGCCTGATGATCACCGGTGGCGAGGACAAGGAAGAAGCGCGCATGACGCGCGCCGATCGCAGTTTGATCCGCCAGTGCATCCTCGACGCCGCGCGGCTGTGCGTGGACGCGCAGCGCACGGTGCTCACCCGCGACGTGCGCGATGCGCTGTGCGAGCGAGGCCGCGACACGACCCTGCCCGAGATCCGGCGCATGCGTCTGCTGGAAATGGCCGATGCGATGGACATGTTCTGTCAAGGCAGCGATGGCGAGATGTTCGACCGGCCGGGCACACCGTGGCCCGAAGCTGACATCACCATCGTCGATCTCGCCACCTACGCCAGGGAGGGGTACAACGCCCAACTCTCGATCGCCTACATCTCACTGATCAACACGGTCAACAACATCGCCGAGCGCGACCAGTACCTGGGTCGCCCAATCATCAACGTGACGGACGAGGGACACATCATCACCAAAAATCCTCTGCTCGCACCCTACGTTGTGAAAATCACCAAGATGTGGAGAAAGCTTGGAGCGTGGTTCTGGCTGGCGACGCAGAACCTCGACGACCTGCCCAAGGCCGCCGAACCGATGCTGAACATGATGGAGTGGTGGTTGTGTTTGAGCATGCCTCCGGACGAAGTCGAGAAAATCGCCCGCTTCCGCGAACTCACCCCGGCACAGAAAGCGTTGATGCTCTCGGCGCGCAAGGAATCTGGAAAATTTTCGGAAGGCGTGATTCTGTCGCGCAGCACAGAACTGCTGTTCCGCGCAGTGCCACCCAGCTTGTATCTCACGTTGGCACAGACCGAACCCGAAGAGAAAGCCGAACGTCACCAACTCATGCAGGAGTACGGCATCAGCGAGTTGGATGCCGCCCTCAAAATCGCTGAAACCATCGACCGGGCGCGCGGTATCACTCCACTGCCGCTGGACTGGGCCACCCACTGAGGAACGCCACCATGAACAAGGCCCTCATATCTGGCAAAATCCACCCATTCCATCAAAGCCGACCTATCGCAATGCCTTTGTCCTACGAGGTCGTACACCTATTCACGTCGCCGCATGGCCATCTGGTCGAGATCAAACTTCTCGATCGACAGGACAACAGACCGGAGCCCGCCCACGAATGGCTCTGGGTTACCGAGCAGTCCGTTACCACGCTGCACCCGCGGCCCAGCGATGGCGAAACGCGGCAGGTGCGAACGTTCCGCGAAGCGCGTCTGCAGTTCGATGGCCAGCGCGCCGAGCTGACATGGTTCAATGACGAGCAGTTCGCCCTCACCGCAAGCCCGATGCGGGCGCTACCCACTCTGCAACACCAGCTCATCCACAACCATCTGAGCTGAAATCAACGACCGCAGCGATCAGCATGCCGCCTTGGCAACAGGTGCCGCCCCCGCCCTGCCGAGGGGTTTCGACATCATCCGGCAGCACCACAAGCAAGGGATTCCAGGTAGGCGATCACCGTATCAGTCCGCCCTTCCTGAATCAGCCCATCGGCGGTCTTGTAGCCAAACGCCCGCAACGGCTCATTGCGGAGTAGAAAGGCTGCCCGCTCAAGGTCTCCAGTTATCTCGGTGACCACGGCAAACACCCTCTTTCGCCCTTGGCGCGACAACTGCGGATCCGCCACCCTCAAATCGGGGCGCGCTGCTTGCCGATTCGTTGTAGTTCCCTGCCCCGGGTTGCGTTCGACTAGCGCAGCAGTACGCCGCCGTTGTTGTCAGCGACATGCCCAGGTAGCCCTGGTCTTCAAGGTTACGGCGCTGCTGCGCTGACCATCCCGTTCGCTGCGCATCCATAAAGGCGAACACACCACCGCCTCCCGCATGCGGTGGGCGGATGCCCATTTATCAGCCGTTTTCTCAATCATCCCCCGGAGGGCTCGCCCTCTTGCGGGGAATCCTCCGTCCCTTTGGCTTCAGGAGGTTTCCCATGCCCAGCTCACTCACCGTCATCAACGCGCATTCGCGCATTTCGTCATCCAACGAGAACGACAACCGCATCATCCAACAGGCCATCTCGTTGCTGGAACATCGGCTGTTCGCCCAAGGGCCCCTGCTGCAGAGCCCACAAGACGCGCAGGACTACCTGCGATTGACGCTGATGCCGGAGCCGAACGAGGTGTTCGTTGCCTGCTTCCTTTCTTCTCGGCATCAGGTCATCGCTTGCGAAACGCTGTTCCGAGGCACCATCGACAGCGCGACCATTCATCCCCGCGTGGTCATCCAGCGTGCTCTGGAACGCAACAGCTCGGCCCTGATCATTGCGCACAACCACCCCTCGGGGGTCACCGAGCCGTCCTCTGCGGACAAGGTGCTCACCCAGCGCCTGAAAACGTCCCTGGAGTGCGTGGATATCCGCCTACTGGACCACTTCATCATTGGCAGAGGTATGCCCTTCTCGTTCGCCGAGGCCGGCCTGCTGTAGCCCACGGCGTCATTCACGGGAGCCTTGCGGCTCCCGTTGTTCTTCTCGCAACCGGGCATCAATCGGCTAGCGGCCGTTCCCGTTTGTTTGTCGCTTCCTCGCCGGCCAGGGTGTCGACTACCGCCAGGCTCAACTTCACGGTGGCTTGCGATGTCCACACTCCTCCACTTCAACCAACACACCCCTCTCGCCATCGGCTTGTGTGCACTGCTGTTCGGCCCGGCCCTGTTTGCCGCCGACATCATCGTCGTCACCGACAGCCAGTACCCGGTACAGGTACCTATAGGCGTTCGACTTATCGAGTTGGACCAACCTGGTCGAATCAAGACCGAACTGAGTGCCCACCTACCTACCGACCCTACGCTCGGTGCCGCTCTCGTGCAGCGGCGGCTGAAAGACGGCGGTATAGAGCTGCAACAACGCATCGGCAGGGCCTATAAAGGCGTGGTCGATGCCTGGAGCCTGGGCATCATCACGATCCCCGCTGTAGTGGTCGATCAACGCTACGTGGTTTATGGCGAGCCGGACGTCGCCAAGGCGGTCGCGCTTATCGAGGCGCACCGGAGGACGCAGCCATGATGTGTTCTCGCCGCCTGCGCGCCGGCATCGCCACCATCCTGCTGACGACGGGGGCCCCGTCGTTCGCGCTCAACACTGCAACCATCGCCGCCTCGACGCTCTCGCCGGACTGCCTGGAGTACCGGGTTGTCGGGATCTGCTTCTGGCTGTTCTGTACGACCTTCGGTTGTTCCGTGGAGACCTCGGTCAAGGTCAGGCACTACGTACCCGACGCGGTGGTGTCCAACTACTCGAATACCGGCGCGAATCCCTGGCTGGAGGTGCGGCCGATGAGCCTACCCAACGCCACGGCACAGGCCGGTGGCGATGGCACGACGAATCACGACAGCGAAAACAACCTGGCGAAGTTCAAGAACGCCGACGTGATCGGCCATCCCGGCGGCTATGTATTCAGCCAGTTCGCTTCCAGTTTCGGCTATAGCTGTGAAGGGGCTGGCACCGCCTTCATGCCTTACCTGCTGAGCACCCTCGACACCATCGCCTGGCGCTACAACGTGCCCGAAATGGCGTACCCGGAAGCCCTGATTCCCGGCCAACGCGAGATCGGTACGCGCGCAGGGCGCAATCTCTGGGGCAACGTCTACCCACGGGGTGGGTTCCTGCACCAGGCCGACGACTACAAAGCCGCCGCGGTGGTGGCTCAGCGGGCGGGCGACATCGTGACGCGACGCGGCCAGCTCCATGTGTACCAGCCCCTGCTCGCTGACAGCGAGGATGGCTATTGGCCGGCCGGCGCACTGATCGAGAGCGATGCGGCGACGGGCAAGTGGCAGGAGCTGACACCGACGCTGTCCCGCTCCTGCGCAGTCTTCCCCCACTCCGAAACCCGCATACAGGCGCAGCAAGGCGATTACGCCTGGGCGCTGTGGCGGCCCTATAGCTGCTGCGAACGCGAGGGCCAGGTCTTTCTTGGCAGCGTCGACTTCTACTGAGGCAGGCCATGACGATCCGTTTCGCTTCCTCGCCCTCCAAAACGCTGCGCCCCGCCCTGCTGGCCGCCGCCCTGGCCCTGACCTGCACCAGTGCATCCGCACAGACCAGCGTCAACCAGTATGGCGCGCAGCACCAAGGCTCCGTGATCGGTGACGATGTGCTGTATTCGATCGGCGGCGGTCGCGCCGTGTCGATGACGCCCGCCGCCAACATGCGCGCAATCGGCGTCGGCGTTGGCTGGAACAGCAACCTGACCTGCGGCGACATGTCGATTTCCACGACCATCCAGAACCAGTTGAACGGCTTGACCAACGGATTCCAAACGATCATGAGCAGCGTTATTCAGAACGCCACGGCGGCCGTGGCGTCACTGCCGGCATTGATCATCCAGAGGGCCGACCCGGGGCTCTATAACCTGCTCACCAACGGCGTACTGCAGGCCCGTCTGGATTTCGATCGCTCCAAGCTGACCTGCCGCGCCATGGCGGAGAAGATGGCCGATGTGGCTGGCGGCCAGGTTGGCTGGAGCCAGCTCGCCGACGGCATGGTGCTCAAGCAAGCCGTCGCCAGTACCGACGCGGTATCCGCCATCGAGCAGGCCGAAACGAGCCGCGGCAACGAAGGGGTGACCTGGGTCGGTGGCGGCAATGCGGGAGGCTCGGGGCAGCGCCCGATTCGCGTCGTCAGCGACGTCACCCGCGCCGGCTACAACCTGGTCAACGGGCGCGATGTCGACGACACCAGCTCGATCGATCCGAGCAGTTGCGCTGGCAACCTGACCTGCCAGACCTGGAGCTCGCCTGCGGCTGCCTCCGCCTGGGCCGTGCGGGTGCTGGGCGAGCAGGAGCAGCGCACCTGCGAAACCTGCAGCAAAACCGTTACCACGCCGGGAGTGGGCCTCACCCCGCTGATCCAGGAAGAGTACGAAACCAAGCTCGAAGCGCTGCAGGAACTTATCAGCGGCAGCCGCCCCCTGAGCGTCGGCAACCTGCAGGCGGCTGGCAGCGCTTCTCTGCCCATCACCCGCGGTGTGATCGAGGCGCTGCGCGACGAGCCGGACCAGGACATCCTGGCTCGACGCCTCGCTTCGGAAATAGCCTTGTCCAGCGTGCTCGAAAAAGCACTGCTGCTGCAGCGCACCCTGCTGACCGGGCGCAAGGAACCGAACGTCGCGGCCAACGAGTTGGCGCAGAAAGCGGTCTCGCACGAAAGCGACCTGCTCGACCGCGAGCTCCACAACCTCAAGACCGAGCTGGAACTGCGCCGCGAGCTGGCGAGCAATTCGCCCTCCGCCATCATCCAGCGTCACAGCGCGCGCTCCTCCGGTTCGCGCGGCATCTATCAAGGCGACCCGACCCGCGATCGGCTCGATCAGTTGCAGCGCCCAGCGAGCGGTGGAGGCACCCCATGAGCATGAGCGCGGGGCGATCGCAGCACTGGCTGCGGCGCGTGGCCCTGGTGCTGCTGTGGGCCATCCTGCTGCTGGTGGCGACGGTCGCCGCCAATGTCGTCGGCATCCACCTGGCCGGCGGCATCGAGGGCTGGCAGCAATGGCTTACGGCGCATACCGGCCATTTCCTGGTCTGGCGGCTGTGGCTCTATGCCGGCACCGCCTGGGGCTGGCTCAGGATGCGCCGCCGCGTGCTGGCACGCGAGCCGGAAGCTGGCAAGCGCCTGCTGCGGGCCGAAATTGCCGCCATCGCTGCGGTGGCGGCACTTGAAATCGGCCAGTTTGCACAGGCCGGATGAGCGGAGACGGCGATGACCCTCTACACCACCGATTACCTGGAGTATTACCTAACCCTGGTGAGCTGGATCGTCCACAACGGCATTTGGGCGGTTCTCGTCGCCAGCGGCGTATTCGCCATTCCGTTTCTGGCGATCATCCTTCAGGAATGGCTCAAGGCCCGCGCCGAAGGTGCCGACGAAGGCAACAAAGGTGCGCTGTCGGCCGTGCGTATCGAGAACCGCATCTTCGTCGCCATCGTGGTCATCCTGTTCGCCGGCATCCCGTTCATCGACGTGGATTTCACCACGCTCCGGTTCGATCGCAGCCGCTCGGTGCAATGCCAGGTGAGCGTCCCAGAGCCTGCGCAGACGGGCTGGTCGCAGTCCTTCAGCACGCTCAACAACCAGTCGGCCAAGGTGCCGGTGTGGTGGTTCTTCATGCACGCGATTTCGCGCGCCGTGACCGGTGCCTCGGTGGCGGCTATTCCGTGCGGGACGGACTTACGGCAGATCCGTATGGAGGTCGATGCCACGCGCATCGACGATCCGGTGCTGGCCCAGGAGGTGAGCGATTTCACCCACGACTGCTACGGGCCGGCGCGTGCCAGGCTCTTCATGAATCGCCCGGACCTGGACAAGGAGCAGATGTACGACGTGACCTGGATCGGCTCGCGCTTCTTCCTCGACACAGCGGGTTACTACGACACCTACCGCGCGAAGACGCCACGCGAGGGTTGGCCCTACGACAGTGCCCGCGACGCTGGGCTAACCGAGGTGCCCAGCGGTGCGGGTTATCCGACCTGCAACCAATGGTGGTCCGACGGCACGAATGGACTGCGTGCGCGCCTGCTCGGCCAGGTCGACCCCAGCCTGCTGACCCAGATCGGCGGCTGGGCTGGCTTCCTGTCCCAGGATCAGGTCAACGACTCGGTAATCCGTGCCATCGCGTCACCCCGGCAGCAGAAACTCAACCAGGGTGCGATCTACAGCGACTACGGTGGACAGATTGAAATGACCATCCCCAATGTCGCCACCCGTGCCGTCAGTGACGTCGGGCTGGCCATCGGCTCCATCGCGTTCTTCCCAGCGATGGACGCGATGCGCCAGGCTCTGCCGATGGTGCTGGCACTGCTCAAGATGGCACTGGTCATCTGCATCCCGTTCGTGCTCGTCATTGGCACTTACGATCTCAAAACCGTGGTCACGATCAGCGTTGTGCAGTTCGCATTGTTCTTCGTCGACTTCTGGTTCCAGCTCGCCCGCTGGATCGACTCGACAATCCTCGATGCGCTCTACGGCTGGGGCTGGGGATGGAACCGGCCGCACACGAATTTCGATCCGCTGATCGGACTCAACAACACCTTTGGGGACATGCTGGTGAGCTTCGTGATGGCGACGATGTTCCTGGCACTCCCAGCATTCTGGATCGGTGCCCTCGGCTGGGTGGGTGTGCGTGCCGGGATCATGGCGAACAACCTGTCGGAAGGTGCCAAGGGCGCGGCAAGTGCTGGCGGGAAAGGACCCGGGGTGGTGTCGGGAAAACTGAGATAGTCGAGGGAGTAGCAAGGGCTCAGTCGTCTTTCTCATCCGGATAGTCGGGGTGCGCAACGTCGTTGTAGAGTACCGGATCATATCCCTGCGTTTTCCTTAGCTCCTCCTGATCCGTGAACGGCCACTCGAACTCTTCATCCAACGCACCACGTTGGACCGCCCACGCAGCAGCAACTGCAAAAACCAGCAACAGCACCAGCCAGAATGCTGCATACAGCAGCACACCGAACACAGCCAGCTTGATGGTCCAGAGCAAAGCGGTGGCCCCCGCCGCTGGTATGCCGCGCCCTACAAGCCAGCCATTTGCCTTCCGCTCCTGACGCACATATCCCCGCCACATCCGGCCCAACATTTGGCCCAGGCGCTCCGCGAATGAAGTCTGTGCAGAGGGTTTCATGGTGGCTACCTCATGGTTGTCCTGTCGTGCTCTCTCAATGCCTATTCCATCGTACGCCTGATTGAATTCTGTGATGTTTTTCTAACCAGATTCGAACTGCCATGCAATAACTAATCAGCGCCTGCGCACAAGGTTCGGTATCAGCGCTGCATCCTTGCCGCTGCCGCGTCGATTTCACCAATGCCTTCCGCGGGCGGCACGTTAGCAAAGCCTTCCGCGATTCGGTCGCTCAGTGCATCGAAACGATCGTGCATGCGGCGAATGCGGCCGAACAGAGCGGCATTGATTTCGTAGACCATCACCGTCCTCCAATCGTTCATCCTGCTATGTCGCCGACTCGTCCGCAGCACAACCGAGTGCGCCCTCGCGTTGCTATGATGCGCGCCAATCCGCCTGGCTCGCCGCTACCAGAGCCACCCAATCGTCAGGCGGGTTGCCTCGTCCGAGCATCTTCTCGAACACGGCATAGGGGTCGGATTTACTGCCCGCCGACCTCAAGGTCTGTTCGTCGTTGACCCAGGCGAACACGATGGCCTTCGCCTTGGAGTCGTAGCGAAAGAACAGACGGAATCGCCGCCCGATCTTCGCGCGCCGCCAATGGCGGTATGCCTTCCCCAAGGTGTTGCCCTGGCGGAACTCGTCGCGTGCGGGATCGCTCGGCACGACTTCCATGATCAATTGGCTCAACGCCCGAAACAGCTTGACGTTGGCGTTGCCCTCGAAGCCTTGCGGGTCGTTCTGTTCAGCCCGCTCCGCGGCCACCTGCAGCTTGCGCAATTGCTCGATCACGCCCGCGTGGAACAACAGAGTCCAGCCATGCCGCTGCATCAGAGCGCCACGTCGCCTTCGATGTCCTCATCGAGGTTCACCGCGTGGCCTGCATTCGCCAACAGGGACAGGGCAAGATCATTCGGCAAGGACTGGACATGTCGGCCGGCCCGGATGTCCGCCTCAAGCAGGCCCAGGAAGGCTCCAATCGCCGGGTCTTCGTGCTCGGCGTCCGCTCGGGACACGATAACTTCGCCTCCGCGCAGATCGAAGGCCACCTTTGCGCCAGTGTCCACCCCCAGGGCCTGCCGGATGGGCTTGGGCAGCGTAATCTGGCCCTTGGAGGTCAGCGTGGCGACTTCATGGATCTCAGGCATCGTAGCTCTCCCGGTAGCGATGCCTATACGGTAAGGCTTTTTCCTTACCTTGTCAATCTGGCTGAGCATGGCACCCCCCATCCGCTCGAAAAGGAAGGTGCCATCGTAGATTCGGCACAGGTCGCCTTCCCGCCGCAATCCGACTTGGGCCAAACCGCATTGGTTGTGGTTCGGCAGAATCCGTTGCCCTATACCCCAAGGCTTCCGTAAAGGCCAAAGGGTTGGGAAGGGGCAAGGGAATGGGGTCAAGGGGAAAGGCCCTACCCGAAAAGGCCAAAAGGCCCCCTGAGCAGCCCGTCATTGGGGTTCGCCATGCTCTCGCTGCTCCAGCGCAAACGGGTATCAGCAACCACCGGCGCACGGTCCACTCCAGCCATCAAGCCCCCCAAAGGGCTGACGCAGCCGGAGTCGGCCGCCACCCTGCTGTCCACGCCGCGCCGGCAACGCCTGCTGGAACATATCTGGCAACGCACCTCGCTCTCGCGCAAGCAGTTCGCCTTGCTCTACCTGGCACCACTGGAGCGCTACGCCGAACTGGTCCAGCAGTTTCCCGCATCCGAAAGCCACCACCACGCCTACCCTGGCGGCATGCTGGACCACGGCCTGGAAATCGTCGCCTATGCGCTCAAACTGCGGCAATCGTATCTGCTGCCCACTGGCACAACGCCCGAGGACCAGGTCGTGCAGGCGGAAGCCTGGACCGCCGCCATAGCCTACGCCGCGCTGCTGCATGACATCGGCAAGGTCGCGGTGGACCTACACGTCGAGTACGGCGACGGCAGCCATTGGCACCCCTGGCATGGCCCAGTGGCCCGCTCCTACCGATTCCGCTACCGGCAGGATCGCGAGTACCGACTGCACAGCGCGGCAACGGGTCTACTGTATCGACAGGTGCTTGATGGCGAGATTCTCGACTGGCTCAGCAGCTATCCTCCGCTCTGGTCCGCACTGCTGTACGTGTTGGCCGGCCAGTACGAGCACGCCGGCACGCTGGGCGATTTGGTAATTCAGGCCGACCGGGCCTCGGTTGCCCAGGCTCTGGGCGGCGATCCTGCGCGCGCCATGGCTGCCCCAAAGCACGCACTGCAACGCAAGCTGCTCGATGGCCTGCGCTACCTGTTGAAAGAGGAACTGAAACTCAACGAGCCCGGGGCTTCGGACGGCTGGTTGACACAGGATGCTCTGTGGCTGGTCAGCAAGACGGTTTCGGACAAGCTGCGCGCACATCTGCTGGCCCAGGGTATCGACGGCATTCCCGCGAACAACACCGCCGTGTTCAACGTGCTGCAGGACCACGGCATGCTGCAGCCCACCCCTGACGGCAAGGCCATCTGGCGAGCGACAATCACCAGCGAGGCCGGGTGGTCGCACACCTTTACGCTGCTGCGGCTGGCCCCGGCCCTGATCTGGGTGGGGGATGATCGGCCGGAGCCGTTCACCGGCGCCGTGGCGGTGGAGCTGGAGCTGGAGCCCCAAGATAACGCCTCCGCACCACCACCACCAATCGATACCGGCGACCTCTCGCCCACCGCTGCCGCATATGCTCCGCCCGCAGCCCCCGCTGCCGATAGCGTCGATGCCCTGCTGGTATTGCTCGGTACCCTCGATACCGAACCGACCGAGCAGGAGCCGGCGGTTGAGCCGTCACGAGCAATCGGCGTCGATGAGCCGTCCGCATCTTCCCACGGGGACGATCCAACGCTGCCAGCCGCCCCAGCGCTCCTGTCCTCCTCGAACAACGAAATCTCGCGGAAACCACCTTCCGGCGAACACTTCATGGCCTGGCTGCGGCAGCGCGTCCAGAGCCGCAAGCTCATCATCAATGACGCCCAGGCCCTGGTGCATACCGTGGCTGACACTGTCTTTCTGGTCAGTCCGGGCGTATTTCAGCGCTACGCACAAGAGCACCCGCAAACGGCCACACTTGCCAAGCAGGACCAGGTAGCCGACTGGCAGTGGGTGCAGAAGCGCTTCGAGAAGCTGCAACTACACCGCAAGCAGAACAATGGCCTGAACATCTGGACGTGCGAAGTGACGGGAAAACGCAAGTCACGGCGATTGCATGGTTACCTACTATCAGATCCGCAACACCTATTTGCGGAGATGCCTCTCGCCAACCCCTACCTACAACTGTCTTGTAATCAATAGGCCCCGGGGTCGCCCTGACTGGGCGATACTGGAACCATATAAATCAAATGGTTACGTGAAGTCGTAGCCCTTTTTGTGGCCAAAGATCAGCTTAGGGTAGGTATTTCCCACCTCATACATTCTCGGCGAGAAAAAATCGCGCCAGCTGGCATACCGTTCATCTGAAAATACTCACAATCCAAACCACCTCGTGGCGGATTTTATTTATGTCCCAAAATGCCCAGACACCTTTTCAGTCATATTGAAGGTCATCTGCGACGAAGACCTTCTCCGTCCGGATGCCATAAAGTGAGGGATAGCACAGTTCCAGAGAGCTGTGGGCGGGTTAACTGCGCAGTGGGCACTACCGAGAGGCACAGGGCGAACGCATCGGTCGCGGTAGGGATGGCAGTTACCTGCCACCCCCCGCACAGATCCGTACGTGCGGAACTACCGCATAAAATGTGGCTGAGCACATTTGATGCGTAATGTGGCCTAGGCTGTTATGTGGCGCCCGGGCGGGGAAGTGTTGCCACCCTTGGTGATGGCCGTTATCTACGCCACATAAATCGGTGGTGGCTATGGTGGGATCTCCCTTGTTGAAACAGGAGATCCGATCATGTTCGAGCTCTTATTCAAATACCCTGCTGTGTTAGCGCGCCATCGAGAAGGGCCGTTGGCCGAAGGCCGGGAAAAATTTCTTCAACACTGTGCCGACCAAGGAATGGCACACGGCACTCTGCTTCGGGTGGCACGTGAGCTGTTGGTGATCGCCCGGCACGTCGATGTCGACGCACAGGAGCCGGTCACTCCCCTGCAAATCGAGGCGGCGGTAGGTTGCTGGGGCGATTTGCAGCGGCGACGAGGCCGCAGCACGGGCTCCCGGTGGTCATCGGAACTGTTCGTTCGGACTGCCACCAACTGGCTGCGCTTCCTGGGACGCCTGGCGGCGTCTGAGCCGATACGAACGGCTCATACGGCACTGATTGAGTCCTTTGCCGCAGATTTGTCGGAGGCTCGGGGCTTGTCCTCGCATACGATAAAGAGTCGCTGCTGGCATACCGAGGCGTTCCTCAATGGGCTCAGAGCGCAGGACCGCGCCCTTGGTGAGGTGACGGTTGAGGATGTGGATGCCTTTTTGCAACGTCGAGGCAAGGAGGGCTGGAAGCGAGTTTCCGTCGCCACTTGTGCAGCCGCCTTGCGATCGTTCTTTCGCTACGCCGAGCAACGGGGCTGGTGTGCCCTCGGCATTGCGGGTCCGCGCGTGTTCAAGGACGAAGGGCTTCCGGTTGGACCGGACTGGGCCGATGTCCAACGCCTGATCGGTGACGCCCGTGGAGATTGCGCTCGCGACATCCGCGACACGACGATCCTGATGTTGTTCGCCATCTACGGGTTTCGCAGCGGTGAAGTGGCGGGGCTTCGTCTCGATGACGTGAACTGGACCGAGGACCGGATTGACCTGTCACGCCCGAAGCAGCGGCACCGCCAGGCGTATCCCCTCCTGCCGTCAGTGGGTGAGGCGATCCTGCGCTACGTGGAGCAGATCCGGCCGCACAGTCCTTGTCGTGAAATCTTCCTGACCTTGCGGGCACCGTTTCGAGCGCTCTCCGCCAGTGGCCTGTATCACGTGGTCAGAAGCCGCCTGGAAACACTCGGGATTCGGAGCCTGCGGCGGGGACCGCATGCGCTGCGCCACGCCTGGGCCGGGCGTCTCGTAGCCCAAGGGCTGTCGCTGAAGGAAATTGGCGATCATTTGGGCCACCGCAGCGCCGATGCAACTCGGACCTACGCCAAGGTCGATGTCGTTGGGTTGCGTGAAGTCGCGCAGTTCAATCTGGGAGATCTGCTATGAAACTCGCGGACGCTGTTGCCCGATACGTTGAACATAAACAGTCAATGGGGATGCGGTTTCACACCGAGCGGCGAACGCTGAAATCGTTCTGCCAGTGGCTCGGGG
>JBFKAF010000006.1:0-26169 GCA_041621735.1 Pseudomonas sp. | reverse complement strand
CTCTGCCCCCCGATAGGGCGTTAAGCTTCGTCCAGCCTTGAGCTACTCAGCCCGCTCGCAGCATCTCAAAACCCTTGCCCGTCAAACAGTGTGCAGTCCTTGTCTCTAGGCTTTGCAGCCTTGCATTTCGGGTCTGCGAGTGGCGTTACAATGCGAACTATATGCATACGATTTACGTCGGCCCATGCGCACCCCAAGACGCATCCTTATAGTCAGGAGCAGTACAGGATCATTCGAAAACATACGGGCACAAAAAAACCGGCTTCAGGGGCCGGTTTTAGTGGGTTTCAGGTTCACTGGGGAACATCTGAAATCATGTAAATGGTGCCCGAAGCCGGAATCGAACCGGCACGAGGTTACCCTCGAGGGATTTTAAGTCCCTTGCGTCTACCGATTTCGCCATTCGGGCGGTAGAGCGATACTGCGAGGCCTGGACTATATACAGCCCTTGCGCGCCTCGCAAGGTTTCCAACTTGGAATAAAAAAGCCTCGTAAATCGTTGATCTACGAGGCTTTTCAATTGGAGGCTGAGGTCGGAATCGAACCGGCGTTCACGGATTTGCAATCCGGTGCATAACCACTCTGCTACTCAGCCTTGAAACTAAATGGGCCGTGCTAGACGGCCCATTGAAACTGGAGCGGGAAACGAGACTAGAACCAAGCCTCCAACCTTTTGATTTAAAAGGATTTTCCGCAACGACTGCCTTAGCAGCGGACGCAATTATGGACTTGTTTGATACGCTAGGCAACCCCTTCCTGCGATTTTTCTATCAAGTGGACTGAGGTCGATAGCTAGACTTCCATCCGCCCCCTTCAGTAGCTCACAGGGGGCTGGGAACTTGCCCTTATATTGATTGTCCGCACCTTATCAGGTGAGGCCATCTGCCAGTACCCATCTGAGGGTATAACCTCCGCGGCAACGGCCTGCACAGGATAACCAGGCATGGGCCAGGCAACACCAGGGAGTTTCAACGCGTGCTATTCAGAGATGGAATCGTATGCGCGCCCTGTCCGCGAAACCGGACTTCTGCTGCCCATTCAAGAGGAGCACATCAAGCATGGAGGCTATTGTATGCGGATACGTAACCTACGCTACTTCTTGGTCGTTGCCGAAGAGTTGAGCTTTTCGCGCGCTGCAGCCAGAGTTCATATAGAACCCTCTCCCCTATCGCGTGCCATCAAAGAACTGGAGGCCGGGTTGGGGGTTACTTTACTCCAACGCACCAAGGCGGGCATGCGGTTGACCTGGGCCGGTGAAGTTTTCCAGGATGAAGCACGGCGTATCCTCAGCCTAGTTGGGGACGCGCAGAGCCGTGTTCGTGCCGCTGAGAAAGGCTATCGCGGCCGCCTGCGCATCGGCCTGACAGATAGTCTTGCACAGCCGTACCTGACCAAGTTGTTGGCACGCTGCCGTGAGGAAGAGCCCCTAACTGAGGTGAAGATCGTTGAAATGACTGTCCAGAACATGGTCAGAGCATTGATGCATGATCAGATTGATGCTGGTTTCACTGTGCATACCGAGCGTAGCGCAGGGCTCGTCAAGGAAGTCGTCTGGACCGATCGCCCCATCATTGCCATCCCGCGAAACCACCCCCTCCTTTCCTTGGATAAAATCTCTCTCCAAGAGGTTGCTCGGCACACTTTGATTCTGTGCCACCCTGAACTGTGTTCAGGTGGATACGATGTTATTCAGCGCTGGTTCTACGAGGCCACCTTGCCGTTCCCCACGGATGCCGAATACGTTTCCGGGCACGAACCCATGATGATGTTGGTCGCCGCAGGCTACGGCATCGGTATTGGACTGGCCTCGCAAATTACGCTGTACAGTCACCCTGATGTAATCGTCCGCCCAGTCACGGACGATGTGCCGAGCACGGCAACGTTCATCACGTTGCTCGATAAGCCATGCACGGAGGAGCTCAGCAGATTCATCAACCGCGCCCAGCGAATTGGTGAATTAGCTATCGGGTGATGGACACCTCACAGCTCTCGGGTTAATCCATGGTTTGGCCGTCAAGGTCTTTTTTTCGTCGCTGGTCGGACCTTTAATGTCTACTCATCACAGCACAAGTACCAACCTCCACAGTGCAGCGTACGGGATATCCACCAAATCTGCCCTGGTAATAGATGAGAACCACTACTATCTTTGGCCGACTTTTTTGGTCGTCTTTGGGACTTAGAAATACAGACCTGCCACATCAACAATTTCGCAGCAGAGTGCTGGGCCTTTTCGATATTGATTACCCTCTGAGCACTTTCAATAGTTGCCCCTTGCGGGTCGGCTTTGCGGTGGCATCTGTGCAGCAAAAGCTGCAGTTCTCCGTTGAATCAGGTGCTTTGTACGATCCGTTTGTTTGATGCGCCAAGGGAGTGACGCTCTTCTACTTCAGGTCACGCCTACGAGTGCTACCAAGCGTAAAGGAGTGACCACCATGTCCGCTGAGCATATTACTACCCCGGAGCGCCGTATCCTCCGCCGTGCAGAGGTTGAAGCCAAAACAGGATTCAAGCGCGCACACATCTACAACTTGATGAAAGAAGGTAAGTTCCCCAGGGCCTTACGCTTGGGCATTCGTGCGGTCGGCTGGGACTCTGCAGAAATCGACGACTGGATCAGCGAACGCCTCAAAGAGCGCGCTTGATACCGCTCCACTATGGAAAAGGAGCGAGCCATGCAAGTGATCGCGATCATTTCGACGAAGGGTGGGGTAGGCAAAACCACTGTCGCAGCGAATCTGGGAGGCTTCATCGCTGATGCCGGCCAGCGGGTATTGCTGATCGACCTCGACGTACAGCCCACATTGTCGTCCTACTACGAACTCACCCACCGCGCCGTCGGCGGCATCTACGACTTGCTCGCGTTCAATGAGCAAACCCTGTCAAAACTGGTATCGCACACCACCACCCAAGGCCTGGATGTGCTGCTGTCCAACGACGAACACCAGCAACTGGGAACGCTGTTGCTGCACGCTGCCGACGGTCGCCTGCGCCTGCGTAACCTGCTGCCGCTGTTCCGACCGCACTACGACCTGGTACTGATCGATACACAGGGGGCACGCAGCGTCATGCTGGAGATGGCCATGCTCGCCGCGGACATCGCCGTATCCCCCGTCACCCCAGAGATCCTGGCAGCACGCGAGCTGCAGCGCGGGACACTGCAACTGGTCGACGCGATTGCGCCGTATCACTACCTGGGTATCCAGCCTCCGCCCGTGTATCTGCTGATCAACCGCGTGCCGGCCGTGTCATCGAATGCTCGGCTGGTGCAGCAGACGTTGCGCCTGATCTTCCGCGAACACAACGAGATCCAGGTGCTTCGCACGGAAGTACCCGCCATCGAAGCCGTCCCTCGCGCGGCGACGGCGGGACAACCGGTGCACCGAATCGAGTACCGCCGCCCATACGGGCGGCAGGCACCGGCAGCCCTGGAAACTATGCGCGCCCTCGCCGGCGAACTCTGCCCGCAGTGGCAGGAGCTGTTTGCCCGGGTAACCGGTCGACCTGCCGGGAGAAGAGTTCATGTCGATCGTTGATGAACTCTGCCGCGGCCATAAGCGACTACAGCCGCTGATTGAGCTCGCCCTGAGCGAAGGTTGGGAAGTCAGCCGCACCGCAGGAGGCCACTTGCGATTCATGAAACCGGGTTTCCCACTGATCTTCACCCGCTCGACGGCGTTCGCTACCGAGCAAGCCAAAACGTCTGAGCAAAGCGGTGGAGCGCAGCACGGAAACAGTCGGGGGACATAAATGGCCAACGTCACCCCAGAGGATATGGCCGACAAACTTATGGCAGAGAGCTTCTCCCGCAGCGGGCCTGTCGCGCAGTCGCTGAGTGATCCGCTCACCGATACCCCCATGGTGATCACGCTCGACGACCTTCGTCCCTACGAGCTCGACCCACGCCTGACACGCAACCCGCTCTACGACGAAATAAAAGCCTCCATCCGGGAGCGCGGCCTCGATGCCCCGCCGCCGATCACTCGACGTCCGGGGGCGGACCACTACATCATCCGCAACGGCGGCAATACCCGGCTCGCTATCCTGCGCGAGTTGTGGTCCGAAACGAAGAATGAACGCTATTTCCGTATCCCGTGCCTGTTCCGCCCTTGGCCCGAGCGCGGCGAGATCATCGCGCTGACGGGGCACTTAGCGGAGAACGAGTTGCATGGTGGTCTGACCTTTATCGAGCGAGCGCTGGGTGTCGAAAAAGCGCGTGAGTTGTACGAGCAGGAGATTGGCAAGCCACTCTCTCAGTCGGAACTCGCCCGCCGCCTCAGCGCCGACGGCTACCCGATTCAGCAGCCCCACATCAGTCGTATGCAGGACACGGTGCGCTACCTGCTGCCCACCATTCCCAACGTCTTGTACAACGGACTGGGAAGGCACCAAGTCGAACGGCTGGCGGTGTTGCGCAAGGCCGCCGAGTTCACCTGGGAAAAACAGGCTAGCGGCAAGCCATTGGGTATCGACTTCGAGACGCTGTTCCACGACGTCCTCGCACCATTCGACACACAGCCCGCAGACTTCTCGATCAGACGAGTCCAGGACGAACTGGTCGGGCAAATGGCAGATCTGCTCGACGCCGACTACAACGTGCTGGAACTGGACATCGACAACACCGAACATCGCCAGCGTGCGGTAAGCAGCCCGCCATCTCTGCAAGTCGAAGCCACGACCACCATAGCCATCCCCGAAACCGGCACTGTGCCTCCCCGTCCGCCGGCGTCAAATCGGCAGGATGACGCTGCAGTACGTTCTCCAAGCGCTACATCCGCAGACACGGCAACACCCCCATCACCCGCGCAGCCTCAGAAGCCAGATGCTGGCCCGAGCAACCCTGATCGCGATGCCAGCACAGAAGCGCGGCTGCAGGGTCATATCGTTTCCCCTGTCGCCAGCACTGAACGACTGCAAGCGATCCAACATTTGGTGGCCGAGCAAACCGGCGAATCCATGCCGGGGTTTGCAGACAATGTACTACAGGCCATCCCCGTCCAGGCCGGCATTGGGCTCTTTCCGATCAGCGATGTTTGGTACATCGAGCCGGGGCTGGACTCACCGGATCGGCTGCGTATCCATATCGCTCAATTCGCACGGGAAATCGCAGAGGAAGCCGACCTGACCGACCGCATCGAAACGCTCAATGCCGGTATTGGCTTCACCTGCAGGGCTCCCCAACAGGGTGCCGGCGCAACTTCGATGTTCGGGCGCACGGTATTGGCTCTGCTGCGCGCATTGAGTGTCCACTACGACGCCGAGCCATCTGTATTCGATCACGACGACTTCAGGCTGGACGATAGCCTTGGATCACTGATGCTGGGAACCGACATCAGCGACGCAGCAGCTCGCTCCCGCCTGAGCGACAACGCCTTGGTCAAGTTCTTCCGTCTGGTCCGGCTGGCACGCCGACTTTGGGACCTGGAGACCAATCCAGATGAGATCGACCACTGACAAGGACCGGAGGTAACCATGTCGGCACCTCATCCACTGAATCACGCTGTCGTCGCCCAAGCGCTGCACGATCTGCGTAATGGCCAACTGCGTCGCTGCCTGTCCATGGGATTCAGCGAACGGGAGCTGGATATACTGAAGCAACCGACACTGGTGAATCTGCTGGTCGATGCAAAAGTGCCCTGGTGCTCGGTGACGGTCAATCGTGAGGTGTTGTGGCGACTACTGAGCCAAATGAACGACATCGAACAGGAGATCGCCACGATTGATCGCATGTTGCGTCTGGGTGCCAGCACCGAAATGGTCAGCAAATTCTATGGCTTGACCCATCAAGAGGTGGCCCTGCGCCGCGACATCATCGGGCTGCCCAAGCGCAAAGGCCGGCACCACGTCTTGAATGAAACTCAAGAGATGACCCTGTGGAAACACTGGAAGTCCGCTGTTGAGGAACGCCGCATCGCACTGGATGATGACAGCGCGATGCTGGAACTGGTGATGGATCTGGCCGAAGACTTGTCCTTGCCCATGTCCGTGATCTGGGCCGCGATACGGAGCTGGATCGACCAAGGTCTGGTGTAGCCATGGTACCGCCAAGCCCTCGACCGGCAGGCCCTAACTCTCTTTCGGCCCTGCTCGACGATGCCTTGCAGCACCTGACACCGGCGAAGGGTACTACGCCGGCAAGTAGCGATGGGTTTCTCTACAGTGGCAATCGTCATGAGAACGTGCCGCGCGCACTGTTTCTCGACAGGCGTTTGACCCCGCTGGAACGCAACGCCTGGCAGGTCTTCCGGCTCTTACTCAACGAGGATGGGGTGACCGCGCTTCCCACCTACGACCAACTATGCCCCTATTTGGCGTCTACGCCCTGTGCGGGACAGGCTTCGCATGAAACCGTGGCACGCGCCCTGGCACTCCTGCGGCTGACACGCTGGCTCAGCCTCGTCCGCCGCCAGCGTGACCCCAAGACCGGACGCATCAAGGGCAACCTCTACGTGCTGCACGACGAACCCCTCACGCCATTTGAGGCCATGCAGCTCGACCCGGAATACCTGGGGCTGGTGAGCCATGCGCTGACCCATGCCAGCAAGGCCATTCAGCGGGTCGGCTACCACGCCATTCAGGAACTCGGCGAAGACCCGCTGCTCAGCGGCCGCGTATTGCCGACGCGGCTGCAGATACTGGCGCAGCGCATGGCCCAGGGTGGCATCTACGCGCTGGATAGTTATCCACAGGAGCAGCCTAACCACGAATCCGAAGAAGGCTGCGCTGCCCTTCTTCGGAATGGCGAACCACCGTCTTCGGATGCCGAAGCAGGCGCAAAAGCCAGCAAAACCGCCCCTCTTCGGAATCCGAAGCAGGACCGTACTGAAGTACTCAGTAAATCAGTAAGTACAGTACTGCGCGCGCGCGAACCCCAGGAGCTTCGACTGCCCGAGCGTTTTCTGGCATTGCAGGATGAACAACAGGCCGGTGCCCTGGTGGCGCTGCAGCAGGTGGACACCGAACTGCGGCAAGCCGTGCTCGACGAATGGGCTGCGCGCTGTCGCAGTAGCGAGGTGCGCAAACCCGCCGGCTATCTGTTCGGCATCATCCAGGCCGCTATTCGCGGCGAATTCAAAGCATGGGCTGCACAGGGACAGCGCAATGCCGTCGCTGCCGATCCGCCACCCGCAACCAATCCTCGACCGGCGAACCCCGAGGCCGTCCAGGCACACCTCGCCCATCTGCACGCCCTGCTGAACCAGAAATGATGGCTGGAGAAACGTCCCTGGATCACCCTGGCGCTATCCCCAGGGGATAGTTGCTACAGACAGCCTTCCACTATCAACAAACCGGGCAGGCATCGGGTGCGGTTTGTTGACTGACCGCCTTCCATCCGCTGTCCAAGCTGGCGACTCGTTCCTCCACCGCGAGCCGCCCCCCATGGCCACCGACAACGCCTTGCAACTGAATCTCGGATCGCTACGCAGCGCAATGTCACTGACGCTGCACACCCATCACGCCTCACGCATCTGGCACGGTCGAGCGGCCAGCGACGGGAAACCCGGCATCGTCGGTTTGAACGGCTTCATCGCCATCGCCAATAAGATCAAGCGCGGTTCCGAGCAGGACGACCCTTACTCGGACTGGTGGATGCTGAGGATCGAGGAGAAGCTGACGCAGACCAAGGACACCTTGCAGGCCTTGCGTGAACAGGTCGACCAGACCCTGGACGACGTGCCACCCGCGCTGTCGCTGGGCGAGAACATGAACGTGCAGCCGGTGAAGCTGCCGCTGTTCGTCAACGCACAACTCGGCTTCCTCGCGGTGTACTTGCTGGCCGACTATGACGACCTGGCGCGCAAGCTGATCCTGGCCCACCACACAGCGCTGATAGATCGCAGCACGCTCGAACGCTGGCTTAACGAAGGTGCCCACGCGCTACGCAGCCTGTTCTCGCTGGCGCAGCAATATCGCTTCTCGGGCTGCACACGGGATGACTTCGCCGCCAAGAATGCCGCAGCCAGGGCAGCCATCGAGAAACTCGGCGAGTTGCCGCAAGACGTGCTCGAAGGCACGCTGCGCTCCCGCTACGCACCACCCATCACCCGTCGCTCGGCGCTGGCGGTACCTGCAAGCCAAGGAGTGGCGGACGCCAGCGACGACGACTTCCAGGCTGAATCCCCTGAAGGTGCGGTCGCTGCAGCAGATGACGGGGGCGAGCCAGCATGACGTCCACTCCGACATCTGGGCCAACCCGCCGTTTTTACCCACTGGAACCGGCTGACTTCCAGCGTTTGGAACACGCAGCCTCTCTAAAAGGCCTTTTAAAGCCTTTTAAAGGTAAGGGGACGCTTACCGAATGGGCCAGCCAGTGCCATGCCCTGCGCAACGACTTGATCGAGCTGGCGCAGCGGCGGGTCCTGGCACAGGCAGACGCCTACCCCTTCCGCCTGCTGCCCGTGCAACTGGCCCAGCAGACCACTGGTGCCGGCACGACCTTCTTGCGCTGGCGTAAACCCGACCGCTCGGCAATGGGCGTGGCGCTGTGGCAAGAGCTGATCACCAGCAACGCTACGCCCGACACGCTGATCGATGACCTCTACGCGATGGAGCTGCAGCGCATCGCCCTCAACATGCAAATCAGCCTGCTGCACACGCTGGGCCGCCAGGCCCAGGAATGCGCTAGCAAAGTGGCCCAGGCACACGCCGTCTATCTGCGCCGGTGTGACGGTGCCACCTCTGAACACGAGTACAGCCCACAAACCAACTGAGCACACCCACCTCCTCCCGCCTGCGCCAACCGCTCTCGGCGCAGGTCATTTCACCCCAACCAAGGAGTTACCCATGAGCACGTTCTTTATCGGTGAAGGCAACATCGGATCTGCGCCGGAGTTCCACGAGTATCCCAACGGCAACGAAGAACCACGCCGGGTCTTGCGCCTGAATCTGTACTTCGACAATCCCGTACCCACCAAGGACGGCAGCTACGAGGATCGCGGCGGCTTCTGGGCACCCGTCGACTGGTGGCATCGGGACGCCGAACACTGGGCCACGCTGTTCCAGAAAGGCATGCGTGTCGTCGTCCAAGGTCGCGAGGAGCGCGACGACTGGAAGGACGACAACGACAATTCGCGGACTACCTACCGGATCAACGCCCGTAGCGTGAGCATGCTGCCCTACCGCATCGAGGCTGTAACGCTCAGTGCCAAGCCGGGCAGCTCAGAACCGGAACCTCCGGCCGAAAAAGCCGCCCAGTGACCAGCCGCCTCTCAGTGGACCTATACCCTGGGGATAGGTCCACTGGATTCCATTGAGTTCCAGCGCACACACGATGAAGAAGCGGATACTCCAGATACGAAAACCGTGAGTTCTTTCTGCAGAATCAGTTGCCCCACTCTTACGAGTAAGGTGCGCACCGTTCTCCGAACTCATCAGCAAAGCATTGCAGCCTTGTACAGCCCAGCCGCATGCCTTAGGTCAATCCAGCTCCAAATCCAGATTGGCTGCAATATGTGCGACCAGCTCCAAAGGTTTCTTGGAGTCGGAAATCTGGAACATCAAGTCGCGTTTACTCCGTGGCAGCAACTTGGCGCAGCGTTGTGCCGTGCTACGCACCGCCGCGTCCGTACCATGGATCTTGGCCGCCAAGAGCACAGCCAAGGTGGCATCCGAAATCATCATCACTCAACCACCCATCAGCGGAGCAGGCACTGCATCCAGCTAGTTTTCTCAAGCCCATACAGGCGCGCTCAAAAAGCCAAGCGATACTGATAGGACGCTTTCAGCAAAGCAAGACTTTCGATACCCCTCTCGATAACCGCCCTCCACCCAATGCGGCGACTTGGGATTCGGTTTATCACGCTCAACCGGGTTTGGTTCCTGCGATCTTGCAGCCAGCTCTTCTAGGCCCAAGATCATGAAGGTCAATCCATGCGCGTGTTTCTTTGCGAAAAACCCTCACAAGGCAAAGACATTGCCCGGGTGCTGGGTGCGAGCCAACGCGGTTTCGGCTGCTACAGCGGTGCAGAGATCACCGTAACTTGGTGCATCGGCCACCTGATCGAAGCAGCACCGCCAGAAGCCTATGGCGAGCAGTACAAGCGCTGGTCCATCGAGCAGCTTCCCATCATTCCCGAACGCTGGTGCGTCGAGCCGAAAGCTGCAACCGCCGCGCAATTCAAGATCGTCAAGCAGCTCGTCGGCCAGGCCAGCGAGCTGGTGATCGCAACCGATGCAGACCGCGAGGGCGAGATGATCGCCCGCGAGATCATCGACCTGTGCGGCTACCGCGGGCCGATTCAACGGCTGTGGCTGTCGGCGCTCAACGACGCGAGCATTCGCAAGGCGCTGAGCACGCTGAAACCGTCGAACGAGACGCTGCCGCTGTACCATTCGGCGCTCGCTCGTTCCAGGGCAGACTGGCTGATTGGAATGAACCTCAGCCGCCTGTTCACTCTGCTCGGACGTCAGGCCGGTTACGACGGCGTGCTCTCGGTCGGGCGGGTGCAGACACCGACGCTGGCACTGGTGGTAACCCGCGATCGCGAGATCGCCCGCTTCGTTTCGGTGCCGTTTTGGGCCGTTGAGATAGCGCTATCGGCAGGCGGGCAATCCTTCCTCGCCAACTGGATCGCACCGGACGGCTGCACCGATGACGCTGGCCGCTGCCTCCAGCAGGCGATGGCACAACAAGCAGTCGATCGCCTGCGCGCTGCCGGCAGCGCGCAGGCGATATCGGTCGAGACGGAGCGCGTGCGCGAAGGCCCGCCGCTGCCATTCGACCTGGGTACGCTGCAGGAGGTGTGCTCTCGGCGACTCGGGCTGGACGTGCAGGAGACGCTGGATATTGCCCAGTCGCTGTACGAGACGCACAAGGCGACGACCTATCCGCGTTCGGATTCGGGTTACCTGCCCGAGAGCATGTTCGCCGAGGTGCCGGCCGTGCTCGCTGCCGTGCTCGCCACCGATCCCAGCCTGCGCCCGCTGCTTGACCAGCTCGATCATACTCAGCGCTCGCGCGCCTGGAACGACAGCAAGATGTCGGCCCACCACGGCATCATCCCCACGTTGGAACCAGCAAAGCTCTCCGCCATGTCGGAGAAGGAGCTGGCAGTCTATAGGCTGATCCGCGCGCACTACCTCGCGCAGTTCCTGCCACATCACGAGTTCGACCGCACAACCGCCCAGTTGCTATGCGGCGGCCAGTATCTGCAAGCCATCGGCAAGCAGGTGATCGTCCCCGGCTGGTGCCAAGTGCTGGCCGTACCGGAAGCGGACGACAGCGAATCGGCACCGCGCAGCCAGGTGTTGCCCGCCCTGCGCGAAGGACTGTCCTGCCAGGTCGGCCAGGTCGATCTGAAAGCACTCAAGACGCTGCCGGCCAAACCCTATACCCAGGGCGAACTGGTCAAGGCTATGAAAGGCGTCGCCAAGCTGGTCACTGATCCGCGGTTGAAGCAGAAACTAAAGGAGACCACGGGCATCGGCACCGAGGCCACACGCGCCAGCATCATCAAGGGCCTGCTCGACCGTGGCTACCTGGTCAAGAAAGGTCGCGCCGTGCGTGCCTCCGAAGCGGCCTGCACGCTCATCGATGCGGTACCAGCAGCCATCACCGATCCCGGTACGACTGCGGTCTGGGAGCAGGCCCTGGATATGATCGAAGCCGGCGACATGACGCTGGATGCTTTCGTCGCGAAGCAATCCATGTGGATCTCCCAACTGGTGCAGCAGTATCGCGCTGCCACCCTGTCCATCAAACTCCCCGAGGGACCCGTCTGCCCCCAGTGCGGCGATGCCACAAGACAGCGAATGGGTAAAATCGGTCCCTTCTGGTCCTGCCGCCACTATCCCGATTGCAAAGGCACCCTGCCCGTCCAGAATGGCCGGCAGGGCAGCGCCAAGCGCAGCACGTCACGCCAACCGCGGCAGATCCCGAAATAGGTCGCAGGGCCCATCTCCCCATCGTATCGACCAGGGTCGATGCGCACACCTCGCGCCCGCGAGGCCCCAGCACGCACCATCCTTCTGTAACGTGTGCCCGTCGCCGGCGTTGCGCCGATCTGACGAGAAGGCGGACTCATCCGCAATCCGTGCCCAACGGACGCCCTGATCTGCTTTTTTCCGCGGCCCCGAAAGGTCCCCTGGTGCCTTGCCTCGATGACTGGACGAGCCCCCAGGAGACCCTTCGGGTCGAACGGTATTCAGTGCCGGTGCCCACCGGCGAAATAAACGGGCTCCCTTTGTGCGCGGATGCGTGCCAAAGGATGTCGACCCCAGCCACGACAAGGGTCGAGTGCAATCGCTGCGACAGTGGACGGCTTTGACGACAGCCAATCCCTGAATCAGCTCACAGGTGGTTTCTTCCTCGACAGCCGAAGGCCCAGGCCTTCGGCACCTTTCTCCTGCCTGTCCGAAACAGTCGGCTCGACGATCCCACACACAAATGCCCCCTGACCTTCTCCTCCCTCTATCGGGAGCACGCCGGGTTCCCATTTCCCGCTGACTCACTCCCTACGCCACTCGATGCTGCTTCGCATGTGTCGTCGACCCCGGTCGGCACCATGCCCGCAGCACGGATCCTTGGCTGCTCCGCGGAATCCCACGCGCTGATCCGACCAGTCCGCTTCGCACCACCGTGCGGACGAGCGCCTGCAAGGCGTCGGTGCCTTGTTCCGTTCCAGCCAGGAGGCTCTTCCATGTCCCATGCACCTTCCACGTCGCCCAGCACCACCCAGGCCCGAGCCGAATCCATCGGTTATCTGGCCCTGACCTACGTGGGGAAACGCCTGCCCCTGCAGGTACGCCACAGCGCCGCCGGCTACTTCATCGGCACCGTCGACGAAAGCGGCCCGATCTCGCGCGAGTCCTTCGAGTACTTCCGTTCGTACCAGGCTGCCGACCAGGCCCTGGCCACTGGGTGCTGGCAACAGCGCCTCCATCCCTGAACCCTGCCTATCGGGAGAACGTCATGAACCAGTCTTTCCCCCAAGACGTACTTGATCAGATCGCGCGGGAGATCCTGCACTTCGACAATGCACCAGCGGCCTTTATGGAAGCCTGGAAGCGAGGCATTCAAATCGCCGGTGTCGAGTGGTTCGGCGATGGCACCCACGCAGGGCTGCGGCAAGCCAAGAGCAAGTGGGAGCTGCGACCGAATGTGCTGAGGGTCAACGACGCCCTGGGCGTTCTGAGCAGCGGGCAGCGGATGTTTCTGTCCGCCATGGTCAGCTTCTACAACACCGATGAAGGCGGCGCGCTGCTCAAACGCTGCCAGTTCGAGGGGCTTGCCGATCTCGGCGGTCTCGACCTCGAGCGCCGCAAGGTCATCGCCGACTTGCTGCTCCACTACCACGGCTGGTGAGCCTGCGCTCAGCCGCCATTTTTCTCACCCCACGAGGGACAGGCGTCCCTTGGGGCCATGTCCCTTCTTTTTGACAGGAGCGACAACATGCCCCGCCATCCTAATCCCTTCCTCCGCGGCTACCAGAATCTGCACATCAGCCGCAGCCTGTTCATCACCTACGAAGACGACTGCCCGCCGGCCTGGCGCCCGCTGCATCCCAGCCAAGCACATCTGCCTGACGATGAGGTCGCACGTTTCCCCTGCATATTCAACAACGACTGCGCGCTGATCACCGAAGGTCAGCAAATACCTGACGAGCTGGAGGCTCAGTGCCAGAGCGAGGGTGTGGTCCGAACCATAGTCTATGCCGTCAACAGCGACGACTTCGGCCAACCTGTCCATGTCGGTGATACCTACTCCGAAGAGGCCGCGCGTGAAGTCGTGCGGCGGCTTCGCTTCGAGACCGGCCACTACAGTCGCTGCTGGGAGATCAGCGCCGCTCATATCACGGAGGATGCGAATCGCTACCTGGAAGAACTGGCGGACATCGCCACGCCAACCGGGTTCCTGTTTGTCGCCTTTCGCATTCCGTGCAGTCCTGCGATCGGCGTGAAGCTGATCGCCACGCCCTGGACGGACACCAATCTGGAATACGTCGAGGGCATCTCCGCCGAGCAGTTGCGACAGGAACACTTGAGCAAGGGCGTACCGCAATCCCTCGTCGAGGTTCTTCACCTTGCTGCACTGGCCGATGTACGAATGCTGGTGTTCGATGCCGATGCGCCGGAGCTGGACGGACTGAAGCTCTGCGACAAATAGCCCTTTGAGCCCCCACACGGGGCTCTTCTTATTTGTGGAACCCGGTAGTGGCGCGTTACCGATTTCCGGACGACTGACGCCGACACGTACCCCACGCTGGCTTCATGTCCGCTGGCGTCGCCAGCAGCATGCCCAGGCAGTCGAGACCTTCGAGACTGCGGTGCGATTCATCGCACTGGTTGCACTGTTTTCCGGCGCATGTCGCGCCATCCACCCCTCAAGGGAATCCTCCCTTGCGGGCGGGAGTCCCTTTTTCATCAAGGAGTCTCCCCATGGATACCCAAGCCATCCGCGCACAAGTGCCCGTTCTGGTTGCCGGTCATGTTCCGCGCAATGTCCGCTCGTTCAAGTTCAATATCTTCGACGGCCAACCCAAGGTCTCGACGTTGGGCTTCCACATCGATCCCCGACCGTTCGAGGGCAAGGTGATCGCCGACACCGGCGAGGCCATCGTCGTCAAGATCGGCCGGGCCGAATTCGCTGTGCTTGATCGCACACTGCTGACCGAAGTGCCTGTTGAGGGTGCCAAGGTGCAGGTCCAGCCGTATGCCCGACGCCGCTTCGACGGTCTGCGTGCGGACACGCCGGAAGAACGCACCGAGTACACCGCTGACGGAACGCCCTTCATCATGCAGACACACGTCCTCGGTTCAGCACCGGCCAAGCTGCCGATCCCGCAACCACGCAGCCCGGAGTTGCAAGAGCTCATCAACCAGCTTGAACAGTTGCCTGCTCCGGACGGCTTCCGCCGCGTCACCCACTTGCTGGTGGATGCCGGTGCACGGGACTTCTCCTTCGTCGACCCGCTGCCCGACGACATCATCAAGACGCCACCGGCAATCAGCTTCACCGTTGCGACAGCGAAGTTCGAGGGTCAGGTCACTGTGCTGTACGACCGAGCCGATGACCTCTATGTGATCGAGCTGAAACGCGACGGGGAACTCGTCGAACGTGTCGCTGAGGTGTTCTTCGACTTGCTCGGGGAAACGCTGGAGCGACTGATCGACGATGGAAGCTGGCGGCGCATCCGCGTGCAGTGCCTATCTGGATCGAAACCTGTCCGGCGCTGAGTAGCAGGAGAACAACCATGTCCCTTCGATTCAATGGCGCAGAACTGCGCCCTGTACTTGCCGAAGCGGTTGCCAACCAGTGTCGTGTGGTCCTGGCCAAAGACCAGGGCGTGTACTTCCTTGCCGAACGCGGCGACCGCCGTCCCGAGGACGGACGCCAGAAGCTGCTCGCCTACGCCGTCGGCTGCAACCCTGACGTCGACCCATTCGACAACTGGTGGGAGCTGGCCAGTGCCGAGCTCGGCGGCGACGACTTCGGCGAATACTTCAACCCGAAATCCACGGTGCTCACCCGCATCCTGAACAGCGAGGACGACTTGGAGCTGTCCGCTACCGCCACCCACCTGTCCCTCAAGCCAGTACCACCAACTTCAGGCGGCAACTGACCCTCTCCTACCACAGCCCCCGTTCGCGGGGGTTTCTTCTGTTCGCACCGCCCGCTCGATCGCGCACGCACCGTCTCCAGGCCGCACTAGCACCGGCTTCCCTCGCCGGCTGACGCCGGCCTGCTAAGGAGACGTCTGCATGCGCGACCCGTTCCAGATCGACCATCCCACCTGCATCAGCTTCAGTGGATCCGGCCAATGCACAAGTTCGTGCGCTGTCTCGGCTGGACCGAGTGGGACCAGTTCATCGGCGTTCGCGCCGACGAACAGCGCCGCTGGCCGGTGTTACCGTGTGCGGCGTGAGCAGATTCAGGCAGCCCCAACCCTTCGACCTGGAGCTGCTGGCCGTGAACGGCCGCACTCTCGAAGGCAATTGCGACCTCTGTTTCCTCAAGCCGAGATCAGCGCCTGGCGTTGATCAAGGCCAAGCCCCAGACAGCCGCCTGATGGATTCGCATGGAGTCGCTGAATCTCGCTAGCAAGCCCAGCGATGCCCTGTTCCGCGCCGACAGTCCCAGCTACGCCGACCTGGCGCGCTTCGCCGCCAGCCAGGGGGATCTGTCCGATAGCAGCGACGAGCCCATCACCTGCTATTGCGGCAACTGACGAGTACCTTGAAAGCCACTCACATCTGATGCACTAGCTGGACACTAAATCACGCAGATTACTGATGATCTGTGCAGCTGCTTGCTCTGGTGATTGCTCTCGAAGCATTGCCAAAGCTTGTACAGTTTTCGGAATATCTGTAGCAGGCCTGGTTGGCCTTCCCTCGCTCTGCACGAACGGGCCATCGGTCTCTGTGAGGATTCGATCAGGAGGCAGTGAGGCGACTAGATTTCGATGTTTAGCTGAGGCTAGCATCTGCGAATTGATCGAAAAATAGCACCCAAGCTCCACAGCCCTCCTGGCTTCGCTGGGGGAGCCGGTGAACCAGTGGAGCACCACCGTTCCCCGGTCAGCCGGAAGCAGGCGCTCGATATAGGACAGCACCTTTCCCACACTGCGTACGCTGTGGACAGTGAGGATCTTCCCGCCTTGCTCCGAGCAAGCCTCGAGCACCCTCTTGAACACCCGCTCCTGGGCCTCAAAGCTTCGATAGAACTGGGGCCCGGCATCAAGCCCCACCTCTCCAACATATCGAGTCTCCTCAAGCAGGTGCTCCAGAAGCGGCAGCTCCGATTCACGCTCTGCCACCAGTTGGGGATGTAGTCCCAATGCCACCCGGACATGTCGAGAGGATGCCGCAAGTTCACGATTGCGCCGCCATGCTTTCGGTGTCGTGGTCACGGCCAAGGTGGCAACCTCTGCCTGATCGCACTCCAAGATGAGGCGCTCATGATCGGGATAAAGGTCGAGATGGCAGTGGAAATCCACCCACTTCGGAATCGGGCTTTTTTGCGGTTTCATAGAGGTACGGCTGTGACACCCTCGAGATAGTCGTCGACCTCCAGCAGCCCATTTCGATAGACCTGTTCGAAGTCACCTAAACGGTCAGGATGGTCGATCAACGGCCCCGGCTCATGAATTGCGAACTTGGCTCGGTGAGGCGCACGCTTGAGACGAGCGATGGCGAGCTGGAAGGAACGTACATGTTCGCCGTCAGACTTGTTAGTGTCCAGCGCTTGCGCATGCAGATCTGGGATGACATATCGGGTCTGATCGGGGCCACACCCACGGAGAATTGCTGCCCGCCTGATGATGCAGGGGACGCAGAACCCACAGTGCTTGGGTGATCGATTAGAGGGATCGGGATGGTACCTGGCCTTTCCAGGCGAGGAGCATGACATCGTCAGATGCACATAATCCGCGAGGAACGCAGGGTCAGAGCACTGCTCTGCCATTTGACCCTTTGTGAGATGGCTGAACATGTTGAACAGCCTCGTGCTCAGGCCCAAACGCCCAAAGAGATCATTCACCCGCGCCATGTAGTATGGATGCGTCGTGCGCGTGCTACATGCACCCAGGCGGCGTGGGTCTAAGGGGACGTTCAGAGAGATCAGGCCATTTTCAGGCACATGGATGGTGACCGAGTCGCCGATCGCTTCCGCAGCCATGGCCGCCAGTGCGAAGAACAAGAATGAGCGCGCTCGAAGTGTATCTTCACTACCTCCACCCTCCACGAGATCGTGTGGGAACCCCACACGGGCCTGGACGTGGTTGATCGACGTCTCGGAAAACCTATCCTGCAGCGCTGCCCGGCAGTCGTTCTGGTAGGTGCTGGTGCTGTTGGTGTCCCAGTAATGGCTCACAAGCAATGGCTTGCCGCCGCCACTGAGTAGATCGATCGCCCCAATGAAGCTGTCCATCCCCCCTGAGAACAGGCAGACGCTGTCCGACTCATCTGTTCTCAAGCTCTCCGGAGCGGGAGATAGCTCATCGATACCTGTGGGCCGCTCGCGGAAGACCAGACGCCAGCGATCACCAGTGAGGAATTTCAATGTCGAGGCCAACATGTCGGACGTTGCTGTCCACAGTGCGGGATCAGCGACAGGGACGTAGAGGTCGATCTCTCTCGTCCAGGCATTTTCCGACTCGGTGTCCCGTGAGATTCTGGTATCCGCCGCTGTAAGGGTCGCTGCCAGAAGTGCTAGGTCGACGGCAGTTTCTCCTGGGCTCAGACCCAGATCAGCCAACTGCTCAATGGCTTGACCAATCCCAAACTGCAGTCGTCCAAGTCTGTTCAGAAACTGGATTTCGGTGATAACACTGCCTGGCTCCAGCAGAGCCAGATCCTGGTCATCAGTCTGGCCAAGCCGGCAAATAATGCTGTGGTGCCTCATTCCATCCCCTCCGCTGCAGTGGCGATAAGATCGAACGCAGCTTCATAGATCGCAGAGGTGACCTGATTGACCTCCTGGTCTGTGGGTGCCGGCCATTGCTCCAGCCGATTGGCGAGCTGGCCCCGTGTACAGCCCGTGATGAAGGAACTCAGCTGAGATTGGATACGCTCAACTGCGTCCACATCATCCGGCATGGTGATTCCCCGGCCGCCCAAGTCCGCCATGATCATGCTCTCAATCGAGTTCGCTACGAAGTCGAGGAAGAAGTTCTGCCGATCAGCTTGAGTCATGTCCTCGAAGCTACCGCTGCCTGCCTCGTCCAGTTCGGCGATCGTATTCAACGCAGCCTGGCGAGCAACACCTTCGTCAATCGCGCCGCCAGGCGGGCAAATGAACTCAAGCAGCGTAAGCAGCACCTGGGAGGCCGGTTGCCCTGGTGCCACGGTGAGCTGCAACCGCCGCAGTGTTTCCGCGGCCCCGTTGCGCTGAACATCTCCGAAGATACTGAGCAACTTTGCCGCGGTAGCGCGGGATGCCCCCATGCGGCGCGCGCCTCTCGACGATCCCCCTACGCCTTTACGCACATATGAAGACAGGGCGTTCCCCAAATCGCTGGGGCTTCCAGTGCGGGCGAATCGGGTGAAGCTGCTGCGAGCCCCCCGAAGTGAGCCAGTGCCGTCATTGTTTACCGGCCCTGACGGAGCTGGGCCAGGCTGAGATGGCGTAGAGCCGGGCTGAGATGGATTAGCTTGGCCTGGCCCGTTCGGTTGAGCAGCCGGGGCAGCTGGCTGCGCCACATCATCAATCCAGGAGGGCACCAAGCCGGAGCTCGGGCCTCCATATCCTTTGGAGGTACCCATATCAATCCTTATGATTTCCCGCTGAGCGCAAGTACGCGCTGGGCTGCCTTCTGAAGATTCTCGTTCTCGATCTGCTGACTCCAACCTCTCAGAATTGCATCGAGACCCTGGATAGCATTTGTATCCTTGAGGCACTCATGCCATGGGGCAGGAGCCCACATCCCGAGTTTTGACGTGGGCAGAGATCGGATAAATTCGATCAGGCGCTTTTGCAGCGCGGGGCGTTGTTTGACAAGCTCAATCAACCCCGCGACACCTTTGGGTTGATCCGAAAAATCGTCCGCCTGGATTATCTGATCGCGGAGTGCGTCAAAAACATTCTCGGCATCAACCTCAGCCAGTCCCACAATTTCTTTCTTCGTGGTCGCTTGCCGGATCTGTAATGGTGGGCCCATGAGCTTGTCGACAAGCGCCTCGAGATGACTCACCGCGACCTGCCCCATCAAGGAGCTGCGTTTGTCGCGAGTCACGAAGATGTAGGGGCGCAGATCAACGCCGGTCAGCGGGGGATCGATCGCCGCCCATTTGCTGATCCAATCGCTCTTCTCCCAATCGTTCACATCGCCAGAGTTGGCCACTGCCTTGAGCTTCCCTGATCCCTTCCCCTCATTCGGCTCTGAATCGGTTCCCTTGGACTTCTTGGCCCGTTTTTCCAGTTCGGCGATGGCAGGCACCGTACCACCCGCATCTAGGCTCGCGATCCGGGCCAACTGCTCGTAAAAGTCAGGGTGAAAACGCTCCGCCAGCATGATTTTCGCAAGTATTGGGCGTCGAATGTCTTCAGCAAATCCACGAGCTTCGGCGATGGCGTAACGCAGCATCATGGAGTTCAGGAAGCGTTTAATCTGCCGAGGGTTGCCCCGGGTACCCTCGCTCAAGATTCGGGCCAACAAGGCACTGGTATCCAATGCTTCCTGGGCATAGTCGGGAAGCGGGTTGCCGAAAGCGCCAGCTACGGCTCTGCGGTCGAGGCCGGTGCTCTTCCAGGGACGGAGCATGTCCTGCTGGGCGGCATTCAAGAGCGCCTTGAATCGATCGTCATCCGTTTTGACGAAGCTCTCCAACTGCAGCAGCGTGATGTAACTACGGGTTTCCGCCAGCCCCAGGGCCGGGATGCGGAACGGTACCTGAATGAGCTTTTCGAGGTAGTTACGCGCATACGTCACAGGCCCCGCGCCTTGAGGGAGGTCTGGAAAGTGCTCGCGTACCGCGTACTCGATCATGGCCTCATCGGCACCGACTACGAATGCTGTTCGATTTACGAAGAGGAAAAGGCGAATGGCCTCAAGCGTGGCGATTGCTGTCTTCGGCAAGCATCGATCAAGGTCATCAACGATGACCACCAACTGGTCAATGTCGGCGGCCGTTAAGAGCTCTTCGAACTCTGCCCTGAACTCATGCATGTGCTCGGGAAGCTGCTCAGACTCGGTATCAGCATCTTTGATGAAACCTCCAGCCTCCTTAGCAAGGTCATTGAGCCTTTCAAGGCTCAGATGGTCACCGGGGTTCTGCACGAAGGAAGAAATCGATTCCACAGCTCCTCTTAACTGATCGAGGCTGGGGATGCCTGTGAACGCGGTAAGGCCTAATCCACCTGCTTGCTTGGCCAACTTGAACCAATCTACTCGACGTAAGACCTTCTTCGCAGCCTCAGCAACCTTCGCTGAGCCAGGGCGCGCACGCCTTAATTCATCGACTATCGTCTGGATGACGACAGTTTTCGCGTCCTCAAAACCTTCGAATGTCCATCCGTTGAACCAGATGCAGCAGACGCGATCATCAGAATTGAGGATCTGCTGTGTCATCCTCAGAACGCTGGATTTACCGGCACCCCAGTCGCCGTGAACGCCAATGGTGACCGGTGCCCCCCGTGATTCGCGAAGTAGACGCTCTACTGTTTTAGCGATGGGGGTGTAATACAGCAGGTCAGTAGCCGTTTCCTGGTCGTTCAGGAACATGCAAAAACTCCCTTCCTAGCATTTGAGATCTACCCATTGAAGTGAATTCAACACTAGAAGACGGCTGTTCTCACATCACCTGACGGGCATACACAGATGTTACGAGTAGGCCAAAGCCGGCACGCTGATGTCAATACGCCATTCTGATGCGTCCGCGCTCGCTGTCTCTCGTACTGTGCGGCCATCACGCTGAATGCACCCAGCTTTTGTAGACACTCAATGACCGTATATGGCCGATTCTGTTGAAAAAGTCGGTCTTGGCCGGAGCCGCCTTTCCAGAACTCAAAAAACGCACAATTTGGGCGTTGCTGCGTGAAAACCAAGGCAGCTCAGTCTCCCGTACGACTCAGATTTCAACGTAGGCAACGCTCTTTTGTGGGCAGAAATCGCAAAGGGACTTTTTCAACAGAATCGGCCGATCTCTGCCTGTTACGACTGACTGAAAGAACACAATCAACATACGCTATTGCGGCGACTAACGAATAAGGTGACCAGCAGTAGCCGATTCCCCCTGGCCGGGGACATCGCACAGCGCCAGGCTCACCTCATGTTCCGCTGACGTCGTCAGCGACATGCCAGGCAGCTTCGGTCCTCAAGGCTGCCCACGGTTCCCCCGTGTGACCGACCCCGTTCGCACCGCATCCCTCGCGCGAACGACTACCGGCTTGCCGGTGGTGGATGCAGCTGTTCCTCAACCCACCGCGGGGTTACGCACCTCCCCGCCCTGGGTCGGTGTGTCTCCGCTTTCTTGTTCTCAAGTTAATGGAGATTCACCATGACCCACACTGCTTCCAACCAGAAGTCGTACTTCGACATCCACACCTCCGGCATCGGCTACATCCAGCGTGCCCGTGAGGTACCGGTGAAAGGCGGCCGCAAGGCGCAACCCTTCCTCGCCTGCACCATCGCCGCGCTGTTCGGTCCTGCCAATGACCCGATTCTGCGCTACTTCGACGTGAAGGTCTCCGGGACTGACGCCAAGAAGCTGGTCCAGAACTACATCGGTGTCGATGATCCCAAGCATCGCCCGCTGGTGCGGTTCCGCCTGGGCGACCTCTGGGTCGATCCCTTCATCCGTCCCAGCGGTGAGCACAAAGGCAAGGCCGCTGCCAGTCTCAAGGCCCGTCTGCTGAAGGCGGAGTTGATCGACCGCGCCGAGCTGGTACAAGTCGAACAGCATGAACTGATCACCCACGGTATCGGCTACCTGAACCGTCCCAAGGACGTCACACCGAAAGATGGCGATCCGTTCCTGGCGTGCTCCATCGGTGCGTTGGCCGGGCCGGTCGATGATCCGGACTATCGCTACATCGAGACCATCGTCACCAACACGGATGCCCAGCACCTGGTGCGTCGCTGCGTCCAGGCCGTCGAAGGCGAGAAGAAGGTGCTGATCGCCTTCAAGCTCAACGACATGCGGGCCGATCCGTACATGCGCAGCAAAGGCGAGAAAGCCGGTGAAGCGGCTGCCACGCTGGAGTCCAAGCTCGTCCACATCGGCCTGGTCAAGGTCGATGGCGAGCAGGTCTACCCGCTGAAGTCCGAGGCACCCGTCACCGAAGACGCACCCGCGCCCGAAGAAACGGTTGCCGCCGAGGACGACAACGAGAGTCCGCAATCCAGCGAACCTGAGCAGCCCTCTGTCGAGGAGCACGCTCTGGCGGCTTCGTTCTAGCCTGCAAGGCCTGTCTTGGGACTTGTCCATCCTCCCTCGCTCCATGCCCCGGCACCTCAGTGTCGGCGGCATGCGATCGAGCTGCTTTTCAAACCCGCCCCCTCTCGCGGTTTTTTTCATCCCATGCAATCACCCGTTCCGGGCTGCCCGTCTCGACGCGTCGATTGCCGCATTGTTCAAGGAGTCAGCCATGCAACTCGCCTCTCGTTTTGCGCCTCGTTCTCCAATACTGCGCGCGGACCGTCCCCTGTCGGACGATCAGATTCGCGCGGTAGTCCCATCCATCTTCGCGGAAACCCCGCATGAAAGCCGATCCGAGCGGTACAGCTACATCCCCACCGCTTCCGTGCTCGCCGAGCTGCGCAGCGCAGGGTTTCTACCCTTCATGGTGTGCCAGACCCGCGTGCGCCATGAGGACCGCCGCGAATACACCAAGCACATGCTGCGCCTTCGCCACGCCAGCCAGATCAACGGCGACGAAGCGAATGAAATCATCTTGCTGAACTCGCACGACGGCACCAGCAGTTACCAGATGCTCGCCGGCATGTTCAGGTTCGTCTGCCACAACGGCCTGGTCTGCGGTGACACCCTGGCCGATGTGCGCGTGCCCCATAAAGGCAACGTCGCGCAGCAGGTGATCGAAGGTGCCTACGAAGTCCTGAAAGGCTTCGAGCGGGTTCAGGAGTCCCGCGACACCATGCGCATCATCACGCTGGACGAGGGCGAGCAGGACGTGTTGGCCCGCTCTGCACTGGCGCTCAAGTACGACGCGCCCGACAAGGTGACGCCGGTCACCGAGGCTCAGGTGCTGACGCCCCGCCGTTTCGACGATCGGGGCAGCGACCTGTGGTCCACGTTCAATCGCATCCAGGAAAATCTCGTCAAAGGAGGTTTGAACGGACGCAGCGCCCAGGGTCGACGCCAGCGTACCCGGCCGGTCCAGGGGATCGACCAGAACCTGCGGCTCAACCGCGCGCTGTGGATGCTTGCCGAAGGCATGCGCCAACTCAAGGCCTGACGCCGCTTGCTCGATCCACCAACGGCACGCCACCTGGTTTCTGACCAGGTGGTCGCCTTCTTCATCCCATCCACACAAGGAGAAACACCATGGATTCCACGGTAGCCCCTCGGGCAGCCTCACCCATCATCGTTCCGGGCCAGCTCACGCTGCGCACGATTCGCGGCCGCAACGGCCCGTTCACGGTCGGCCGCCTCACCACGCACCTCGGTGTGTTCGAGGTGAAGGATGCGGAACTGGAGCAATACCCCGAAGGCAAGTACAACGGGGAGTTCGTCATCAGGTACATCTACCCGAAGGCCTATCCCACCGGCGGCGGCATGCGGTTCGAGATCCGCGCCAACCTGGATGGAATGACGCTCTCGGGCATCGACAAGCTGAGCCGCGACGAAGCACGCGGCTTCGTCTCCCAGGACATCGATCCGCTCGATGAAGAGCTGGGCACGCAACCGGTGGCAACACCGGCTGCAACACCGCAGCCCGAACCTGCCCCCGTGCAGGCATCGACCGACCCACTGGTTGATGTTGTGGCTCAATGATTCAGGACACCCCGATAGGGCGTTAAGCTTCGCCCAGCAATGAGGTGTTTACGTGACCAAAAGATCATTCAGTACAGATTTCAAACTCGAAGCAGCCGGCCTGGTTCTGGATCAAGGCTATTCAATTCCCGAAGCCTGTAAGTCGATGGGCGTAGGCCCGACCGCGTTACGTCGATGGGTGGAGCAACTGCGCAGTGAGCGTGGTGGCACAACACCTGTGCACAGCAAGGCCATGACTCCCGAACAAAAGCGCATACAAGATTTGGAAGCCCAGGTACGGCGCTTGGAGCGGGAGAAAGAAATCCTAAAAAAGGCTACAGCTCTCTTAATGTCGGACTCCCTCGATCAGTAAGCCTGATTGAGGCATTGGGTGAGCGGTATCCACGAGCCGAGCTGTGCCGCGTGTTTGGTGTACATCGCAGCAGTGTCTATGACGCCGGCGCACGACGCCGCCGGGTAGATCATCGACGGGTTGCTCTGCGTCAGCTGGCCACTGAGCTTCATTTACAAAGCCGTGGTTCTGCTGGGGCCAGAACATTGTCAGCGGCGCTGCGGATACAGGGTGTCGCGGTGGGGCGTTTCCTGGCCGGTCGCCTGATGAAAGAGGCCCGGCTGTTCAGTTCGCAATCACGCAAGCATCGTTATCGTCGAGCTGATGGTGAGAGTGCCATCGCGACTAACGCGCTGGATCGGCAGTTCACGGTGAGTGGCCCCAACCAAGTGTGGTGCGGCGACGTGACCTACATCTGGGCGGGTAATCGCTGGATCTACCTGGCGGCGGTTATGGATTTATATGCGCGCCGCATCGTGGGCTGGGTACTCTCCAATCGACCGGACTCGCAACTCACAACGCGCGCCTTGCGCGTGGCCTTTGAATCCCGTGGTTGTCCGCAGCAGCTGATGTTTCATTCTGACCAAGGAAGCCATTACACCAGCATCGAGTTCCGCCAAATGCTGTGGCGCTACCGGATCAAGCAGAGCATGAGCCGCCGTGGTAACTGCTGGGATAACGCCCCAATGGAACGTTTCTTCAGAAGCCTGAAAACGGAGTGGATGCCAGAGCATGGCTATACCAACCAGGGTCAGGCTGAAGCGGATGTACTGCGTTATCTAACGGACTACTACAACCATCAACGGCCACACAGCTACAACGGATACAAAACGCCAGTGGAAGCCGAATCACTGGCCAGATAAACCTAAACCAGTGTCCAGAATTCGTTGACCACAACAAGGGTTATCCAGCAGACATGCGCGTGCGCATGTCCGCTTCCTTTCATCGACATCGCCCAGGAGACTCCGATGGCACTCATGTTCCCGCGGCTCGCCCGCAACTTCGTCAAGAACGGATACTTCCCCACGGATGAAACCACGCTCGAAAGAGCACTCGCCGCACTCGCGCCCGGAGACGGACCAATGTGCATCCTCGATCCCTGCGCCGGCGAAGGCGTGGCGATCGCCGAAGCTGCGCATGCCCTCGGGCGTGAGCAGGTCCAGGCCTTCGCCGTCGAGTACGACGCCGAGCGTGCGCGCCACGCCCGACAACTGGTCGATCGGTGCATTCACGGTGACCTGATGGATACGCTGATCAGCCGGCAGTGCTTCGGCCTGCTGTGGCTCAATCCGCCCTACGGCGATCTGTCTAAGGACGCCAACGGCAACATCGGCTACGACGGCAAGGGTCGCGCCAGGCTGGAAAAGCTGTTCTACCAGCGTTCTCTACCGCTGCTGCAGTACGACGGCGTGCTGGTCTTCATCGTGCCGTCCTACGTGCTCGATGCCGAG
>JBFKAF010000005.1:0-26833 GCA_041621735.1 Pseudomonas sp. | reverse complement strand
TGGGCCCACCTGGTGATTCACGGCTGCCTGCATCTACTCGGTTACGACCATATCGAGGATGCCGAAGCCGAGGAAATGGAAGCACTGGAACGCACATTGCTCGCCGAGCTGGGTCATCCCGATCCCTATGCCGGCGACGAATAACTCCCCACGAGTAAGGATTCCGAGTCCCCCCATGAGCGAAGACCGATCGAGCAACGAGCAGAAGTCCTGGCTGGATAAACTGGCCCAGGCTTTTGCTCATGAGCCGAAAAACCGTCAAGAACTGCTGGAAGTGCTCCGCGAAGCGCACCAGAACAAGTTACTCGACAGCGAAGCACTGGCAATTGTCGAAGGCGCCATTCAGGTGGCCGACCTGCAAGTTCGCGACATCATGGTTCCCCGCTCGCAGATGATCAGCATCAAAGCCAATCAGATGCCCAAGGAATTCCTGCCGTCGATCATCGAAGCCGCCCACTCACGCTATCCCGTGGTCGGCGAAAGCCTCGACGACGTGGTCGGCATCCTCCTGGCCAAGGACCTGTTGCCGCTGGTCATGCTCGATGAGCAGCCGAGCTTCAACATCAAGGACCTGCTGCGCCCGGCGACCTTCGTACCCGAATCCAAGCGCCTCAACGTGCTGCTGCGCGAATTCCGCGCCAATCACAACCACATGGCCGTGGTCATCGATGAATACGGTGGCGTCGCCGGCCTGGTGACCATCGAGGACGTGCTCGAGCAGATAGTCGGCGACATCGAGGACGAGCACGACGTCGAAGAGGACAGCTACGTCAAGCCGCTGCCCAGCGGCGACTTCCTGGTCAAGGCACTGACCCCGATCGACAGCTTCAACGAAGCCTTCGCCTGCGAGTTCTCCGACAACGAGTTCGACACCGTCGGTGGCCTGGTGATGAGCGCTTTCGGCCACCTGCCCAAGCGCAATGAAGTGACCGAGATCGGCGAGTTCCGCTTCCGCGTACTGAACGCCGACAGCCGGCGCATCCATTTGCTGCGCCTGACCCCTCTCGAGCGCTGAGGCAGCGGCGCCAGCCCTGGCGCCTGGCAAGGTGGGCAAGATGCTTGCCCACCGCACGCAGCCAACTGCCGATAAAGCCACGCGACTGGCGCCATTCCAGCGGCGAAGTTTCGGCCTTTTCCGCAACATGGCTTGCCCCCGGTCGCCGGTTCCCTATAGCCTCCTGCGGTCTTTCATTGCCAAGGATTTACGATGCGCTGGATCACCCGCCCCGGCTGGCCGGGCCACTTCCTCGTGGCGGCTGGCGGCGCCGTCACCACCCTGGCGCTCGCCCCATTCGACCTGTGGCCGCTGGCCGTTCTGTCTATCGCCCTGTTCTACCTCGGCCTGCGTGACCTGAGCCCGCGCCAGGCGGCGTGGCGCGGCTGGTGGTACGGCTTTGGCCTGTTCGCCGCCGGCACCAGTTGGGTGTATGTCAGCATCCACGATTACGGCGCCGCCTCACCGCCGCTGGCGGCCTTGCTGACCCTGGGTTTCGTCGCCGGTCTGGGGCTGTTCTTTGCCTTGGCCGCCTGGCTATGGGCGCGCTGGCTGCGGCGTGCCGAAGCCCCGCTGGCCGACGCCCTGGCATTCGCCGCACTGTGGCTGGCACAGGAAGCCTTTCGCGGCTGGTTTCTCACCGGCTTCCCCTGGCTCTACGCCGGTTACAGTCAGCTCGACGGCCCACTGGCCGGACTGGCGCCCCTGGGTGGCGTATGGCTGATTTCCTTTGCTCTGGCGCTGAGCGCGGCGCTGCTGGTCAACCTGGCGCAGCTGCGTCGCCACAGCGTGTTTCTCGCCGCCGGCATCGCCCTGCTGCTCGCCCCCTGGATAGTCGGCTTGGCCCTCAAGGATCACCCCTGGACCCGGCCAGCCGGTGAACCGCTGCAGGTCGCGGCGATGCAGGGCAACGTGGAGCAGAACCTCAAGTGGGACCCGGCGCAGCTCAACGCACAACTGGCGCTGTACCGCGACATGAGCTTGAGCGCTAAACCGAGCGACCTGATCGTCTGGCCGGAAACCGCGGTACCTGTGCTCAAGGAGCACGCCGCTGGCTACCTCAGCGTAATGGATCGCTTCGCCCGCGAGCGCCAGGCGGCGCTGATTACCGGCGTGCCGATCCGCCAGGCCAACGAGCGTGGCGAGCCGCGCTACTACAATGCGGTCAGCGTGATCGGCGACGGCAGCGGCGACTACCTGAAACAGAAACTGGTGCCCTTCGGCGAGTACGTGCCCCTGCAAGAGGTGCTGCGCGGGCTGATCGCCTTCTTCAATCTGCCGATGTCGGACTTTGCCCGCGGCTCGTCCACGCAGGCGCTGCTGCAGGCCAAGGGCTACAAGATAGCCACCTACATCTGCTATGAAGTGGTCTACCCCGAGTTTGCCGCCGGGCTGGCCGCCCAGAGCGAGCTGTTGCTGACCGTCAGCAACGACGCCTGGTTCGGCACCTCGATCGGCCCACTGCAACACCTGCAGATGGCGCAGATGCGCGCCCTGGAGGCAGGCCGCTGGATGATTCGCGCGACCAACAACGGCATGACCGTGCTGATCGACCCCTACGGCCGGATCACCAGGCAACTGCCGCAATTCGAGCGCGGCGTGCTGTACGGCGAGGTCCAGCCGATGCAGCAATTGACCCCCTATTTGCGCTGGCGCGCCTGGCCGCTGATCATCCTCTGCACCCTACTGTTTGCCTGGGCGCTACTGGCCAGTCGCATGGCCAAGACGCTGTAGCGCGGCCAGCGACGACACCTAAGGGTAGGCCAGCGGATAGGCAAACAATCCAACGGCCTCGTTGAGCAGCAAACCGCTCTGCCACAGCGCCTTGCTTTCCGGCAGCCAGCCACCGGCAGGGCGACCGTTCGGCACCCCGAGGAAGCCTATCGGGGCGGCTCGCACCTGAAAGCCGGCTTGCTCGAAACACCAGCGCGCCCTGGGCATGTGCCACGCCTGAGTCACCAACAGCACACGCCTGACGCCCTCCTGGCGCAGCAACTCGGCGCTGAAGGTCGCGTTTTCCCAGGTCGTGCGACTCGCCTCCTCTCGCCAACGCACCAGCACGCCATGATCACGGGCCAGCACCTGCGCCATCAAGGCCGCCTCGCTGGGCGGCTCGCCGTAATGCAGGCCGCCACTGACCAACAGCGGCACGCCCGAAGCCTTGCTCAGACGCGCCGCATAGCGCAAGCGCTCCAGGGCGAAGGGACTCGGCTGATCGGCACCCCAGGCCGGGTCGTTCTGCTCACGCCCGCCGCCCAGCACGACAATCGCATCCACCTCTTGCGCCAAATCGCCCCACTGCGCTTGCTGCAGCGCCGGCTCGGGCTCCAGCAGGCGGGCCGACCACTCCACGGTAACCGGCAGACTCATCAGCCACAGCCCGCCGACCGCCACGGCGAAGCAGGCAGCCGCCAGGCGCGGAAAGCGCCCACGCAGCCACCAGGCGACGAGCAGCAAGAGCAGCAACAGGCCGGGCGGCAACAACAGTTGTTTGAGGACGTAGCGAATGGGCATCGGGCATCTCCACGGATGGGTGAAGCCTACCAGAGCCCTGAACGGCGATTGCGCCTGCTTGCCCGGGACACCCGCCCCGTCGCCGCATACCGCCAGCGGAAGAGAGAAACCCACAGTTCGTAGACTGTCCGGTTATCGGGGGAAATAACTCACTTGCCAGGTGTATCGACAGTCGCGCATCGGTCTCTCGCCGCCCTTTACGCGCTATTGATGGGAGTTACCCGCTCGGAATAGCTGTGAGCCGCAGGACGAGCACGCTTTTGCGCCCTTACCCGACTGCAGGTCGGCAGCGACACCGCACAGGGCGCAACACAGCTGCACCCGCTGCTTCAGCGGCGGCCTCGGCTTGCCATGCCCTTTACCGTTCGCCTTTTGGGTCGAACGCCAAGGCTTCAGCGGCTGCGCCGGCCATCGCTCCAATTGCGCGAGTTCTTCTGCCGCCGCATGCCAGCCGCGCAGCCAGTTCAGATCCCGATCCAGGTAGGCGCGAATCAACTCGAGCTCGGCAGCGGTCAGGCCATGCAACTCCAGGTCCCGCGGCGGGTCGCTAGATACTCGGCTCAGGCTGTCTGCCTCATCCAGCGCCAAAGCGAGCCGCTGCAGCAGCCGTTCATACAAACCGCCACCTATCTCTGTTCGCCGCAATTCACCCATCCACCCACCTCGCGCCGGGCTCAAAACATGCGGCCCCTATATCCAGCTTAGCGGCAGCCCCTTAACCGGCAGGACCTAGCGACCAACGGCGCACAACCAAGCGCAGGCACCGGCGTGCTGCCGCAATCAGGGTTTCCCTCAGTCAAGGGGGGTCATGTATGCTACGGCGTTTACCGAACAGGCGGCGCGAAAGCGTAGCGAGCAAAGGCGAAGCGCAGCGTGCGGAGTACCGGCCAAAGGCTGTTCCGCAGGTCGAGCGTAGCGAGTAAAGCAGGCAAAAAGCGCAGTTTACATCTGGTAAACGAGCACTTGAGCCTGCTCCCAACGCCCTATAGCCGAGCGCAGCAGCTCTCACCCCGCCTGTATAAGCCTCCATTCCCCAGCGCCAGTAGCCATGTACGAACAGTATCAGCCACGCGAAATCGAAGCCGCCGCGCAGTCTCATTGGGACGCGCAAAAATCCTTTGTAGTGAATGAACAGCCGGGCAAGGACACCTTCTACTGCCTGTCGATGTTCCCCTACCCGAGCGGCAAGTTGCACATGGGCCACGTGCGCAACTACACCATCGGCGACGTGATCGCCCGCTACCAGCGCATGCAGGGCAAGAACGTGCTGCAGCCGATGGGCTGGGACGCCTTCGGCATGCCGGCGGAAAACGCCGCGATGAAGAACCAGGTCGCACCCGCCAAGTGGACCTACGAAAACATCGACTACATGAAGACCCAGCTGAAAAGCCTGGGCCTGGCCATCGACTGGACGCGCGAAGTCACCACCTGCAAGCCGGACTACTACCGCTGGGAACAATGGCTGTTCACCCGCCTGTACCAGAAGGGCGTGATCTATCGCAAGAACGGCACCGTCAACTGGGACCCGGCCGACCAGACCGTACTGGCCAACGAGCAGGTCATCGACGGCCGCGGCTGGCGCAGTGGCGCGCTGATCGAAAAGCGCGAGATCCCCATGTACTACTTCAAGATCACCGCTTATGCGGATGAGCTGCTGAGTAGCCTGGACGATCTGGATGGCTGGCCGGAACAGGTCAAGACCATGCAGCGCAACTGGATCGGCAAGTCGCGCGGAATGGAAGTGAGCTTCCCTTACGACCTCGCCAGCATCGGCGAAGCCGGCAGCATGAAGGTCTTCACCACGCGCCCGGACACCCTGCTGGGCGCCACCTATGTCGCGGTCGCAGCCGAACACCACCTGGCCTCAGTTGCCCTCGCACGCCTGCCGAGCGACAAGGCGGCCGAGCTGCAGGCCTTTATCGACGAATGCAAGCGTGGCGGCGTGGCCGAAGCCGACATCGCCACCCAGGAGAAGAAAGGCCTGCCCACCGGACTGTTCGTCGAGCATCCGCTGACCGGCGAGAAGCTGCCGGTGTGGGTCGCCAACTACGTGCTGATCCACTACGGCGACGGCGCGGTGATGGCCGTACCGGCTCACGACGAGCGCGACTTCGAATTCGCCCACAAGTACGACCTGCCGATCAAAGCCGTCGTGCGCACCGCAGCCGGCGATGAAACCCCGGCACCCTGGCAGGACGCCTACGGCGAACACGGCCAGCTGATCAACTCCGGCGAGTTCGACGGCCTGGACTTCGAAGGCGCCTTCGATGCCATCGAAGTGGCCCTGCAGAAGAAATCCCTCGGCCAGGCCCGCACCCAGTTCCGCCTGCGCGACTGGGGCATCAGCCGTCAGCGCTATTGGGGCTGCCCGATCCCGATTATCCACTGCGACAGCTGTGGCGATGTAGCGGTACCGGAAGACCAGCTGCCGGTAGTCCTGCCCGAAGACGTGGTGCCGGACGGCGCGGGCTCCCCGCTGGCCAGGATGCCTGCGTTCTATGAATGCAGCTGCCCGACCTGCGGCAACCCGGCCAAGCGCGAAACCGACACCATGGACACCTTCGTGGAAAGCTCCTGGTATTTCGCCCGCTACGCCTCGCCCCAGTACAGCGGCGGCATGGTTGATCCGGCCGCCGCCAATCACTGGCTGCCGGTGGATCAATACATCGGCGGTATCGAACACGCCATCCTGCACCTGCTGTACGCGCGTTTCTTCCACAAGCTGATGCGCGACGAAGGCCTGCTCGACTCCGATGAGCCGTTCAAGAACCTGCTAACCCAGGGCATGGTGGTCGCCGACACCTATTTCCGCGTACTGGAAAACGGCGGCAAGGACTGGTTCAACCCGGCCGATGTGGAAGTCGAACGCGACGCCAAGGGCAAGGTGATTGCCGCCAAGCTTAAGAGCGACGGCTTGGCCGTGGAGATCGGCGGCACCGAGAAGATGTCCAAGTCGAAGAACAACGGCGTCGACCCGCAAGCGATGATCGATGCCTACGGCGCCGACACCTGCCGCCTGTTCATGATGTTTGCCTCGCCGCCGGACATGAGCCTGGAATGGTCCGACTCCGGCGTCGAGGGTGGCAGCCGCTTCCTGCGTCGCGTCTGGCGCCTGGCCCAGGCCCACGTCAACGCCGGCCTGCCATCCGCACTGGACAAGAACGCGCTCAGCGACGCGCAGAAAGAGGTACGCCGCGCCATCCATCTGGCCATCAAGCAAGCCACCCAGGACATTGGCCAGCATCACAAATTCAACACCGCTATCGCCGCCGTGATGACCCTGATGAACGTGCTGGAAAAGGCCGCACAAGAGACCGAGCAAGACCGCGCCCTGCTGCAAGAGGGTCTGGAAAGCGTGGCCCTGCTGCTCGCGCCGATTACCCCGCACATCAGCCACCAACTGTGGTCGGAGCTGGGCCAGCAAGGCGCGATAATCGATGCCCGCTGGCCGCAGCTGGACGAGTCGGCCCTGGTGCAAGACAGCCTGACCCTGGTGATTCAGGTCAACGGCAAACTGCGCGGGCAGCTCGAAATGCCCGCCAGCGCCAGCCGCGAGGAGGTCGAAGCGGCGGCGCGGGCCAACGATAACGTGCTGCGCTTTACCGAAGGCCTGGCCATTCGCAAGGTGATTGTGGTGCCGGGCAAACTGGTCAATATCGTCGCCAACTGATTACACTCGGCGCGCCCAGACAGTGGTGCGCCGGGATGCTCGACCTAGGGGAAAACAAAGATGATGAAACGGAATCTGTTGGTAATCGGCCTGGCTGTTCTACTCAGTGCCTGTGGCTTCCAGCTGCGCGGCACCGGTGACGTGCAGTTTGCCCTCAAGGAGCTCGACGTCAGCGCCCGCAACGCTTACGGCGAGACACTCAAGCAAGTACGCGAAGTCCTGCAGAACAACGACGTACGCGTTTACCCCGGCGCGCCCTACAGCCTGATCCTGAGCAAAGAGCAGGAAAACCAGCGCAGCGCCAGCTACACCAGTTCGGCACGTACCGCCGAATACGAACTGACCATGACCCTCGACTACGAGATTCGTGGCGCGAAGAATCTGCTGCTTATGCGCAACCAACTGGAAGTGCAGAACTTCTACGTGCAAGACAGCAACAACCTGATCGGCTCCGGCCAGGAAGGCGCGCAGTTGCGCCAGGAAATGCGCCGCGACTTGGTGCAGCAACTGGTTCAACGCCTGCGTCAGGTGACCCCGGCGCAACTTGACCAGCTGCAACAGAGCGCCGAAACCAAGGCCAAAGCCGAAGCAGAGGCACTCGAAGCCGCTCGCCAGTTCGAAGCCTCGCAACCGCAGCAATCACCGCTGCAACTGCCGACGCAACTGCAGTAAGCCCGCGCGGGCCGCCCAAACGGCCCGACGCCTGATCAGCCGATGAAACTCAACCCCGCACAACTCAGCAAACACCTCCAGGGCAACCTGGCGTCGGTGTATGCGGTCAGTGGCGACGAACCGCTGCTGTGCCAGGAAGCCTGCGACAGCATTCGCGCAGCCACCCGCCAACTGGGCTTCAGCGAGCGCCAGGTGTTCAACGCCGAAGCCAATTTCGACTGGGGCAACTTGCTGCAAGCGGGGGCCAGCCTTTCCCTATTCGCCGATAAGCGCCTGCTGGAACTGCGCCTGCCATCCGGCAAGCCCGGCGATAAAGGCAGCGCGGCGCTGCTCGAGTACCTGGCCCGCCCCCCGGAAGACACAGTCTTGCTGATCAGCCTGCCGAAGCTCGATGGCAGCACCCAGAAAACCAAGTGGGCCAAGGCGCTGATCGACGGGCAGCACACGCAGTTCATGCAGATCTGGCCGGTCGATGCGCATCAGTTGCCGCAATGGATTCGCCAGCGCTTGGCCCAGGCCGGCCTCAGCGCCAGCCAGGAAGCCGTGGAGATGATTGCCGTGCGGGTCGAGGGCAACCTGCTCGCCGCCGCCCAGGAAATCGAAAAGCTCAAGCTGCTCGCCAGCGACGGCCAGGTCGACGCCAGCACCGTGCAGGCTGCAGTCGCCGACAGTGCGCGCTTCGACGTCTTCGGCCTGATCGATGCCGCACTCAAGGGTGAAGCCGCGCACGCCTTGCGCATGCTCGAAGGGCTGCGCGGCGAAGGCGTCGAGCCCCCCGTAGTACTCTGGGCGCTGGCTCGCGAGTTGCGCCTGCTGGCCAACATCGCCCAGCAATACAGCCAAGGCATGCCGCTGGACAAAGCCTTCAGCTCGGCACGCCCGCCGGTCTGGGATAAACGCCGGCCACTGGTCAGCAAGGCTCTGCAACGGCACTCGGCCGCGCGCTGGGCGCAGTTGCTGCTCGACGCGCAACGCATCGACGCGCAGATCAAAGGTCAAGCGCCTGGCGACCCCTGGAGTGGCTTGAGCCTGCTGGCGCTGGGCATATGCGGGCAACGCCTGGGCCTCGCCAGCGACGCTTACCCATAACCCATAACCCATAACCTGGACATTTTCTCAGCTGCAGAGCATCCTGCGCTCGCCCGCAGATCGCAGGCGCAAATGAGCAAACCCATGGCCAAGAAAACCCAGCATGGCCCGAATAAGGCCAAGTCCCTGATCGCCCAGCCCCTATTCCGCTGTCGCCAGGAAAAACCACATAAAGGCAAAGGCAGCTATCGCCGCGAAGCCTCCCAGCAAAACTGGGAGGCTTCATGCTTTGTGGCGGCCTGAAAACCGCGCCACAGCCCGCATAGAGCCTCATTCGTGCTAAGGTAGCGGCCTGCAAAACCTGCTGAGACCACCATGCCTAACCTGCTTCTTCGCAGCCTGAGCCACACGGCCTCGGCCTGCATCTTCCTGTTGTTGAGCGCGTGCAGCGAAGCACCGGCACAATCGCTGGCAACCGCGGCAAACACCCCGGGCGAAAGCCACGTCAGCCTGCCGGCGACAACCCCCTCGGCGCCCAGCGAGCTGCTCAGCTTCGCCGATTGGCGCGCACTGCTGCGCAGCGATGCCATCGCCGCCGGCATCGAAGCCGAACTGTTCGATAGGGCCTTTGCCGGCGTCAGCCCCAACCCGGATGTATTGGCCGCCGACAGCAGTCAACCGGAGTTCACCCGCCCCGTGTGGGAATATCTTGACGGCGCCGTGTCGCCCTCCCGAATCGCTCGCGGTCTCAGCCTGCTCGCCCAACAGCGCGACACCCTCACGCGCATCGAACGGCGTTATGGCGTGGATGGCGAGGTGCTGGTGGCGATCTGGGGCCTGGAAAGCAACTTCGGCAGCAATATCGGCCATCACAACGTAGTCCGCTCGCTTGCCACCCTGGCCTACCAAGGTCGCCGCCAGGTGTTCTGGCGTAGCCAATTGCTCGCCGTACTGCAGATACTCCAGCACGGCGACATCACCCCGGAGCGCCTGATCGGCTCCTGGGCAGGCGCCATGGGCCAGACCCAGTTCATGCCGACCACCTACAACCAGCATGCGGTGGATTTCGACGGTGACGGCCGCCGCGACCTGTGGAACTCCTCGGCTGACGCCCTGGCCTCGGCCGCCCATTACCTGCAGGCCTCGGGCTGGCTGCAAGGCCAACCCTGGGGCTATGAAGTGCGCCTGCCACAGGCCTTCGACTACGCCCTGGCCGACCCGGAAATCCGCCGCAGCCTGGCCGAATGGACTGCGCTGGGGGTCGAACCGAGCAACCCGCCAGCCCGGGACCTCGCCACCGAAACCATGGCCACCCTGCTGCTGCCGGCCGGTCATCGCGGCCCGGCCTTCCTGCTGCTGGGCAATTTCCGCAGCATCCTCAAATACAACAACTCGACCTCCTACGCCCTGGCCATCGGCCTGCTGGCCGACGGCCTGCGCGGCGGCGCAGGCGTACGTGCCGCCTGGCCCCGCGAGGAGCGCCAACTGGGGCGCAGCGAGCGTATCGAGCTGCAGCAACTGCTGGCGCAGAACGGCCTGGAACCAGGGCCGGCAGACGGCATCATAGGCGCCAACACGCGCAAGGCCGTGCGTGCCTTCCAGCTGCGGCAGGGCTGGCCGGCCGACGGCTATCCCACCCAGGAACTGCTGGTACGCTTGCGCTCATCGCCCTGAGCGAGCATGGCGGCGCTGTTACCTGGCCTTCCCTGACACCGGTCTGGACCGCACGGCGCTCGACGGACTGCACGGTCAGCTCCTGTGATAAACTGCGCGGCGGCCACAAGCCGCCTCGTCCACGGAGCCTCTAGCGGAGCCCTGATCACCAATGTCCGATACTTCCCCGCCGAAAACCGTTGCCAGCGGTGAAAAATTCCGCACCATTCAAGGTACCACCGCGATCAAGGACGGGCAGAAGCGCCGCGCCTCCAGCGAACCCCAGGTGTTCGAACCCAAGCCCAAGTGGCTGCGGGTCAAGGCACCCGGCGGCAGCCGCTTCGAAGCGGTCAAGCGCAATGTCAACGAACACCGCCTGAGCACCGTGTGCCAGGAATCCCACTGCCCGAACATGGGCGAGTGCTGGTCCAACGGCACCGCCACCATCATGCTGATGGGTTCGGTGTGCACCCGCGCCTGCCGCTTCTGCGCGGTGGACACCGGCAACCCCAACGGCTGGTTGGATCTGGAAGAGCCACAGAACACCGCCAAGTCGGTGGAGCTGATGGCGCTGCGCTATATCGTGCTGACCTCGGTGGACCGCGACGATCTGGACGACGGCGGCGCCGCGCACTATGCCGCCTGTGTGCGGGCGATCAAGGAGCGCACCCCGCACGTGGTGGTGGAGGCCCTGACTCCGGACTTCGACGGCGACCTGAAGGCCATCGAGCGCGTGGTGGACTCCGGCCTGGAGGTGTTCGCGCAGAACGTCGAGACGGTCAAGCGCCTGACTCATGAAGTGCGCGACCCCCGCGCCGGCTACGAGAAGACCCTGCGCGCGCTGGAGCACGCCAAGCGCCATCGTCCGCAGATGCTGACCAAGACCAGCCTGATGCTGGGCCTGGGCGAAAGCGACGAGGAAGTCCTGCAGACCATGGATGACCTGCGCGCCATCGGCGTGGACATCCTCACCCTCGGCCAGTACCTGCAGCCGACCCGCAACCACCTGACGGTCAAACGCTGGGTCAGCCCGGAAGAGTTCAATCGATTCCGTGACCTCGGCCTGCAGAAGGGCTTCATGGAAGTGGCCGCCGGCCCGCTGGTGCGCTCCAGCTACCGCGCCGACAAGGTCTTCGAGAAGAACAATCTGGGCCTGGCCGCCCCGGTGCCGGTACCGGGCCAGCAGACCAACAGCAGCCTGATTCCGACGCTCAACCTGAATTGACGGTTCCCGGATTACGCCTTCGGCTAATCCAGGCTACGGCTGTTGTGATGACGTAGGCTGGATTAGCGAAGCGTATTCCGACGATCATGCCGAGCCACACCCAGCCTAAAGCCGGGATTCATAACCCAATCGTTGGCGTAGCGCTTGCTCTAGGCGCTGCGTCACCTCGTCGAACCGGGGCGGCGCGTCGAGCAGATCCCTCAGCTGCACCATTTTCAGCCCCGCATAGCCGCAGGGGTTGATTCGCCAGAATGGCGACATGTCCATATCCACATTGAGCGCCAGGCCGTGGAACGAGCAACCCCGACTAACCCTCAGCCCCAACGAGGCGATCTTCTCGCCATTGACGTACACGCCGGGCGCATCGGCCTTGGGCGCCGCCTCCACGCAATAGCTGGCCAGCACATCCACCAGGCTCTGCTCCATCGCCGTCACCAACTCACGCACGCCCATATTCAGGCGGCGCAGATCCAGCAGCAGATAGACCACCAGCTGCCCCGGACCGTGGTAGGTGACCTGCCCGCCGCGCTCCACCTGAATCACCGGGATGTCGCCCGGCGCCAACAGATGTTCGGGCTTGCCGGCCTGACCCTGGGTGAACACCCGGGGATGCTGCAGCAGCCAGATTTCGTCGGGCGTCAGCTCATCGCGCTCGGCGGTCAGCCGACGCATCGCGTCCAGGGTCGGCAGATAGTCCACGACGCCAAGATGGCGCACGACAAGCTCGGCCACTAAAGCACCATTTGCACGCGGCCGGTGGCGCGCAGGTCGACGTGGATGGCTTGCAACTGCTCCACACCGGTGGCGGTGATCAGCACCTGCACCGAAAGATAGCGACCATTGCGGCTGTCGCGTAGCACCAGGGTACTGGCGTCTAGATCAGGCGCATGGCGCTGGATCACCTCGATCACCAGATCGGCAAAACCGTCGCCGGCCTCGCCGATCACCTTGATCGGGTAGCGTTCACAGGGGAACTCGATTTTTGGAGCTTGAACATCGGTATCAGTCATGGCGATGGCGGACTCGTGATCCGCGAAGACCGCTGCCAGCCACGCCGGGATAAGACGTGCTGGCGGTGGTCGACACAGTTAGTTGAACAAAGCGTAGAAGAACAGACGAATGCTATCCCACAGGCGACGGAAGACACCACCCTCCTCGACGGTATCCAGGGCAACCAGGTCGGCGCTATGCACCACCTCGTCGCCCAGCTTCACCTCGACCTTGCCGATCACATCACCCGTCTGGATCGGCGCGATCAACTGCGGGTTGAGGGTCATGCCGGCCTGCAGCTTATCCAGCTGGCCCTTCGGCAGGGTCAAGGTCAGGTCATTGGCCAAGCCGGCCTTGAGCTGACGGGCGGTACCTTTCCAGACTTGGGCCTGGGCCAGCTCGCTGCCCTTCTGATAGAAGGTGCGGGTCTCGAAGAAACGGAAACCATAGGTCAGCAGTTTCTGCGTCTCGGCGGCGCGGGCCTGCTCGCTGTTGGTGCCGAAGACCACCGAAACCAGGCGCATGCCATCGCGCACGGCAGACGAGACCAGGCAGTAGCCGGCTTCATCGGTGTGCCCGGTTTTCAGGCCGTCGACGGTCTTGTCGCGCCACAACAGCAGGTTGCGATTCGGTTGTTTGATGCCGTTCCAGAAGAACTCTTTCTGCGCATAGATGGCGTAATGCGCCGGGTCTTCATAGATGATCGCCCGCGCCAGCTTGGCCATGTCGTGAGCCGAGGAGTAGTGCTCCGGGTCCGGCCAGCCAGTAGCGTTACGGAATTGGCTGTTGCTCATGCCCAGGCGCTCGGCACTGGCGTTCATCAGGTCGGCGAAGGCCTCTTCGCTGCCGGCGATGTGCTCGGCCAGCGCCACACTGGCGTCGTTGCCGGACTGGATGATGATGCCGTGCAGCAGGTCGTCGACCGAGACCTCCTTGCCAACCTCGATAAACATCTTCGAGCCGCCCATGCGCCAGGCCTTCTCGCTGATGCGCACCATGTCGGTTTCTTTGATCTGGCCACGATTGATGTCCAGCGTCGCCAGGTAGGCGGTCATCAACTTGGTCAGGCTGGCAGGCGGCAGGCGCTCGTCGGAGTTGTGCTCGACCAGGATGTTGCCGCTCGCGGCGTCCATCAGCACATAGGACTTGGCTGCCAGCTGTGGCGGTGCAGGGATCACCATTTGTGCGGCCCAGGTGACCGGCGCAGTGAGCAGCAGAAGGGACAAGGAAACGCGTTGGGCAAAACTGGTGATTTTCATCCGTCTCTCAAAGTTGCTAAGGGTCAAACAGGCCCGCGAGGGCAAATTAGGGGGCGCCGCACAGGGTAAACGACCCGACCGCGGCTCAGTGCTTAGTCTGACGAGCGACCAATAAGTGCCATGTCAATCGGCCTTCACCAGTCGTGACAGACCGAGATTGGCCAGCCGCACACTGTCTTGCAGTTGCTCAGCCTCGCCCTGACTGCTGATCGGCCCGAGCCGAACGCGGTGCAGAATCTGCTGGTTGTGCACCACTGAACTGATGAATACCGGAGCAGTGACCGTCTCGCTCAACTTGTCCTTGAGCAGCTGGGCAGCGTCCGGATTGGCGAAGGCGCCCACTTGGAGATACAGGCCAGAGGCTGCGACTGAAGCGTTTTTTTTTGCGTCGATCTGCACCGGCAGCGTCGCCGCTGCGTGCTGTTGCACCGGCGGCGCGTACTGCTCGAGCGGTGCCGCCACCGGCTGCGCGACTGTCCGCACCTGGGCAAGCTGCTGCGGCTGAGCCAGCACCATCGGCACCGGCTGGCCGCGCTGAGCCCACCATTCCTGCGGATCGATACCCTCGACTTTGACCCGCGCCGTGCCGTTCTCGGCATAACCGAGCTTCTTCGCCGCGGCGAAGGACAGATCGATGATCCGGTCGGAATAGAACGGTCCGCGATCGTTGACGCGTAGGATCGCCGTCTTGCCGTTTTCCAGATTGGTCACCCGAACATAGCTGGGCAGCGGCAAGGTCTTGTGCGCCGCCGTCATGCCGTACAGGTCGTAGGTTTCGCCGTTGGCGGTGGCCTGACCGTGAAACTTGGTACCGTACCAGGACGCCGGGCCGGTCGCCTGATAGCGCCGGGCATCGGGGATCGGGTAGTAGGTCTTACCCAGCACGGTATAGGGGTTGGCCTTGTACGCACCGTGGTGCGGCATCGGCACCGCGTCGCGAATGCGCGAGACGTCGACGTCCCACCAGGGCGCGCCATCCTTGTGCGGGCGATTGTAATCGCCCGGACCGGAAATCCCCCCACCCGCCGGTATCGGCGCAACAGGCTGCGGCGCTCGACTGGAGGTACAGCTGGCCAGCAACAGCGCCAGCGCGCCACAGGCGGCAAGCTTGAACGGCATGCTCGCCATCAGTGCGCACCTCGCGCATCGACCAGCAACTCGGCCAGTTGATTCACCGCCATGGCGTACATCACGCTGCGGTTATAGCGGGTAATCACGAAGAAGTTCGGTAGCCCCAACCAGTATTCGTCGCCTTCGGCGCCTTCCAGGCGGAAGGCGGTGACGGGCAGCTCGTCGGGCAGTACCGCGGTGCTCGACCAGCCAAGTTGACGCAGCTCGCCGGCCGTCTTCACCGGGTCGAGCCCCTGGGTCAGGCCTTGCTCGACCTGCTCACCCTGGATGCTGGCGGCGCTGACCACCGGCTCACCCGGCTGCCAGCCGTGCCGCTTGAAATAGCTGGCGACGCTGCCGATGGCATCGTCCGGGTTGGTCCAGATGTTGATATGACCGTCGCCATCGAAGTCCACCGCATAGGCGCGGAAGCTGCTCGGCATGAACTGCGGCAAGCCCATGGCGCCGGCGTAGGAACCCTTCAGGCTGAGCGGATCGACCTGCTCCTCGCGAGCCAGCATGAGAAACTCGCGCAGCTCCTTGCGAAAGAACGGCGCCCGCGGCGGATAGTCGAACGCCAGGGTCGACAACGCGTCGACCACCCGGTAGTTGCCGGTATTGCCGCCGTAAAAGGTCTCCACCCCGATGATCGCCACGATCACCTGAGCCGGCACCCCGTACTCCTGCTCCGCGCGCGCCAGGACCTGCTCATGCTCGCGCCAGAAATCCACGCCACGGGCGATACGCGAGTCGGTGATAAAGATCGGCCGGTAATCTTTCCAGGGTTTGACCTTCTCCGCCGGGCGCGAGATGGCATCCAGGATGGATTGCTTACGCTCTGCTTCGGCAAACAGGCTGACCAGTTGCTCGCTGGCGAAGCCGTAATCCCGGGTCATCTCGGCGACAAACTCGGCGACCTGCGGTGAGTCCTCATACTCGGCGGCGGCAGCCTGCTGAGTCAGGCCGAACAGGCCCGCCAAGCCAAGCCAAGGTGCATGCCGAGTAGCCCAGCGACGCAGTATTTGCATTGAATTCATAGCCCCAATTAAACCTGAGTAATCCATTTACGATGGGTGTGGATCGACATCAAAATCCCGAACCCCGAGAGCAGGGTAATCAGTGAGGTGCCGCCGTAGCTAATGAACGGTAGCGGCACCCCTACCACCGGCAACAGTCCACTGACCATGCCGATATTGACGAAGACATAGACGAAGAACGTCATGGTCAAGGCCCCGGCAAGGAGCTTACCGAACAGCGTCTGCGCTTGCACGGTAATCACCAATCCGCGGGCAATCAGCAGCACGTACATCAACAGCAACAGGCACACGCCGACCAGGCCGAACTCCTCGGCGAGCACGGCAATGATAAAGTCCGTGTGGCTTTCCGGCAAAAAATCCAGGTGCGACTGGGTCCCCAGCAGCCAGCCCTTGCCCAGCACCCCGCCAGAGCCAATCGCCGCCTTCGACTGGATGATGTTCCAGCCACTGCCCAAGGGGTCGCTCTCCGGGTTGAGGAAGGTCAGCACCCGCTGCTTCTGGTATTCGCGCAACACGAAGAACCACATGCCCACCGCGAGCGGCACCACGGCCATCACCGCGCCGAGGATCCAGCGCCATTGCAGGCCGGCCATGAACAGCACGAAGGCGCCGGAAGCAATCACCAGCAGCGAGGTACCGAGATCCGGCTGCAGCAGAATCAGCACGAAGGGCACGATAATCAGCGCCAGGCTGATAGCGATATGCTTCAAGCGCGGCGGCAGACTGCGACCCGACAAATACCAGGCAATGGTCGCTGGCATGATGATTTTCATGAACTCGGACGGCTGGAAACGGATCACCCCGGGAATATTGATCCAGCGGGTGGCGCCCATGGCGTTATGCCCCATGACATCCACCGCCACCAGCAGGCCAACCCCCGCCAGGTAGGCCAGCGGCACCCAGCGCGCCATGAACCGTGGCTCGAGCTGGGCGATGATGAACATGCCCACCAGACCGATGCCGAATGACGTGGCCTGCTTGATCAGCAGGGCGACGTTCTTGCCGCTGGCCGAATACAGGATAAACAGGCTGCCGGCCGCCAGTATCAGCAGCAGCAACAACAAGATGCCATCGATGTGCAGACGCTGCAGCAGGCCTGCGCGTCGACGCAGCACGTCGTCTTCGCTGGACAGGGTGCGGTCGAAGTTACTGTTCATCGGCGGCTAACCTCTGCGCTCAAGGGTGGCGCGTACTCGGCCTTCAACTGACCGCCGTCATCCAGCAACCAGGCGTCCATCACCTGCTTGACCACCGGTGCCGCCACGCCCGAGCCGGATTCGCCATTCTCCACCATCACGGCCACGACGATCTGCGGCTTGTCCGCCGGCGCGAAGGCGACGAACAAGGCATGGTCGCGATGACGCTCCTGGACCTTGCTGCGGTCGTACTTCTCGCCCTGCTTGATCGCCACCACCTGCGCGGTACCGCTCTTGCCGGCGATGCGGTACACCGAGCTATCGCCGACCTTGCGCGCGGTACCGCGCGGGCCGTGCATGACCTGCTCCATGCCGAAGCGCGCGTAATCCCAGTATTTTGTATCGTGCAGCTGGATGTCCGGCAGCGGTTCGGGGTCGAGCGGCGGCTGGCCTTCGATGCTCTTGGCCAGATGCGGACGAATCCACTTGCCACGACTGGCCATCAGCGTCGCGGCCTGAGCCAACTGCAACGGCGTGGTTTGCATATAACCCTGGCCGATGCCGAGAATCAGCGTCTCGCCCGGGTACCAGGGCTGGCGGTAGCGCGCGCGCTTCCAGTCGCGCGAGGGCATCAAGCCGGATGTTTCCTCGAACATGTCCAGGGACACCCGCTGACCGAGCCCAAAGCGGGTCATGTAGTCGTGCATCCGATCGATGCCCATCTTATGCGCGAGGTCATAGAAGTAGGTGTCATTGGAGCGCATGATCGCCATTTCCATATTCACCCAACCATCACCGCTGCGGTTCCAGTTACGGTACTTGTGCTTGACGTTGGGCAACTGGTAGAAGCCGGGATCGAACACCCGCGAAGAGGGGGTGATCACCCCGGCATCCAGCGCCGCCACGGCCATCATCGGCTTGATGGTCGAGCCCGGCGGATATAGCCCGCGCAGCACCCGGTTGAACAGCGGTCGATCGATCGAGTCGCGCAACTCGGCATAGGCCTTGAAACTGATGCCGGTGACGAACGGATTGGGATCGAAACTCGGTTGGCTGACCATGGCCAGCACCTCGCCGGTCGCCGGCTGGATCGCCACGATGGCGCCGCGGCGACCGCCCAACGCCGCCTCGGCCGCCTCTTGCAGGCGCACATCGAGGGTCAGCCGAATATCCTTGCCGGGCAGTGGGTCGGTGCGCTTGAGCACCCGCAACACGCGGCCGCGGGCGTTGGTCTCGACCTCTTCGTAACCCACCTCACCGTGCAGCTGCGCCTCGTAGAAGCGCTCGATCCCGGTCTTGCCGATGTGGTGAGTGCCGCTATAGGCCACTGGATCGAGACCTTTCAACTCCGCCTCGTTGATCCGTCCGACATAGCCCACCGAATGGGCGAAGTGCTCGCCCTGCGGGTAATGCCGGACCAGCTGCGCGGACACCTCGACCCCCGGCAAGCGGAACTGGTTGACCGCGATACGGGCGATCTGCTCTTCGCTCAACTCGAACAATACCGGCACCGGTTCGAATGGCCGCCGGCCCTGGCGCACGCGTTTCTCGAACAGCGCGCGCTCGTCCTCACTGAGTTCCAGCACCTCGACTATGACATCCAGCACCTGCTGCCAATCACCCGCCCGCTCACGGCTCAGGGTCAGGCTGAAGCTGGGGCGATTGTCGGCGACTATCACCCCATTGCGGTCGAAGATCAGCCCGCGAGTCGGTGGAATCGGTTGCACGTGCACCCGATTGTTTTCCGACAGGGTCGAGTGATACTCGTACTGCACCACCTGCAAGTAATACAGACGGGCGACCAGCACGCCGATCAGCAAAAAAACCGCGGCCGCGCCTACCAGCGCGCGCCTGCGAATCAAGCGCGCATCTTTGTCGTGGTCGTTGAGGCGGATCGGTTGAGGCATCGGCGACTGCTGGCTATTTGTGATACGGGTGGCCGGACAACACCGTCCAGGCCCGATAAATTTGCTCGCCTATGAGGATGCGCACCAAGGGGTGCGGCAAGGTCAACGGCGACAGCGACCAACGCTGCTCGCTGCGCGCCTGCACCTCCGGCGCCAAGCCTTCCGGACCGCCGACCATGAGGTTGACGGTGCGCGAGTCCAGGCGCCACTTGTCCAGCTCGACGGCCAACTGCTCGGTGCTCCACGGCCGCCCTTCGACCTCCAGGGTGACGATACGCTCCCCCGGCTGCACCTTGGCCAGCATGGCTTCGCCTTCCTGGCGGATCATCCGCGCCACATCGGCGTTCTTGCCGCGCGTGGTCAACGGAATTTCCACCAGCTCAAGCGCCAGTTCGGAGGGCATGCGCTTGGCATACTCCTGCCAGCCGTCCTCCACCCAGCGCGGCATCCGCGAGCCGACGGCGATCAGCTTGATACGCACAACGGCCGACCCTTACTCGTGGTCCGGGTGCAGGTCCGGGCTGTGCTGTGCACGGCTCTGCTCGGCGCCCTGCCAGAGGCGCTCGAGGTCGTAGAACTGCCGGGCAGTCGGCAGCATCACGTGGACCACGATGTCGCCCAGGTCGAGCAGTGCCCACTCACCGGTATCCAGGCCTTCGCTGCCAATCGGGCGCACACCCTTTTCCTTGACCTTCTCCAGCACGTTGTCGACCAGCGACTTGACGTGGCGGCTGGAGGTGCCGCTGGCGATCACCATGAAATCGGTGATGCTGGTCTTCTCGCGCACATCGATGGTGGTGATGTCTTGCGCCTTGATGTCTTCCAGGGCAGCGATGGCCAGTTTGACCAGGTCTTCGCTGAGCATTTCTTGCTTCTTCATAAGTAACTCGTTTGTCTCGTGTTCAGTTAACGGCACGGTACAGCCCGTGCGCGTGGATATAAGCCAGCACCGCATCGGGCACCAGAAAACGTATCGACTTTCCGTCCGCCAATAGCGCGCGGATCTGCGTGGCGGACACCGCAAGCGGGGTCTGCCAGACAAAAGAAATCTGCCCGCCAGGCCCACTCAGGCTCAGCGGATCATTGACACTGCGCGCAGCCAGCAAGTTGCGCAGGGCTTCCGGAGCGTCGCTGTCGGCATCCGGGCGTTGCAGCACCAGAATGTGACAGTGCTCCAGTAACTCGGTCCAACGGTGCCAGCTGGGCAGCCCGCAAAAGGCATCCCAGCCCAGCAACAAAAACAGCTGATCGTCGGCGCCCAACTCGGCGCGCAACGATTCCAGGGTGTCGATGCTGTACGACGGCTTGTCGCGTTTCAGCTCGCGATCATCCACGCACAGCGGCGACAGGCCCGCCACAGCCAGCTCGACCATGGCCAAACGATCGCTCGCCGACACCTGCGGCGCACTGCGATGCGGTGGACGCGCACTGGGGATCAGACGCAGCTCATCGAGCGCCATGAACTCCGCCACTTCCAGCGCGCTGCGCAGGTGACCGATATGCAGCGGATCGAAAGTACCGCCAAACATGCCTATGCGCTGAGGGCGGGCAGTCAATTATTTCCCCGATTGCGTTGCCGCCTGAAAGCGGGCCAGGCAAGGCGCAGCCCGCAGCAAACCAGACTCCGAGGCAACGGCGGAAATAACTGACAGCACGCCCTAGTCATACTGCCCGCGCAGTTGACCGTCGCCGATCACCACATACTTTTCACAGGTCAAACCTTCCAGCCCGACCGGGCCCCGGGCATGCAGTTTATCGGTGGAGATACCGATCTCCGCGCCGAGACCGTACTCGAAGCCATCGGCGAAGCAGGTCGGGGCGTTGAGCATCACCGAACTGGAGTCGACCTCGGCGATAAAGCGCCGGGCCTGGCCCTGATGCTCGGTGACGATGGCGTCGGTGTGGTGTGAACCATAGTGATTGATGTGCTCGATGGCCTGTTCCAGGCCGTCGACCACACGAATCGACAGAATCGGCGCCAGATACTCGGCACTCCAATCTTCCTCGGTTGCCGGTTTGGCTTCGATCAACGCACAAGTGCGCTCACAGCCGCGCAGTTCGACACCTTTGTTGTGCAGACGTGCGGCCATATCCGGGAGAAATGCGGCGGCCACCGCCTGGTCCACCAGCAAGGTTTCCATCGCCCCGCAGATACCATAGCGGTAAGTCTTGGCATCGAATGCGATGTTCTGCGCTTTCAGCAGATCGGCATGGGCGTCGACAAACACGTGGCAGATGCCATCCAGGTGCTTGATCACCGGCACCCGGGCGTCGCGACTGATACGTTCGATCAAGCCCTTGCCGCCGCGCGGCACTATCACATCGACGAACTCCGGCATGCTGATCAACGCCCCGACTGCGGCGCGGTCGGTGGTCTCGACCACTTGCACCGCGGCGGCCGGCAGGCCAGCCTCGGCCAGGCCCCGCTGAATGCAGGCGGCGATGGCACGATTGGAGTGAATGGCTTCGGAGCCGCCACGCAGGATAGTGGCGTTGCCGGACTTAAGGCACAGGCTGGCGGCATCGATGGTCACGTTGGGCCGCGACTCATAGATGATGCCGATCACCCCCAGCGGCACGCGCATCTTTCCGACCTGGATACCCGACGGACGGTAGCTCATATCACGGATCGCGCCGACCGGATCGGGCAGGCTCGCAACCTGGCGCAGGCCTTCAAGCATGCTGTCGATGCGGGCAGGGGTCAGCGCCAGGCGATCGAGTAGCGCCGGTTCCAGGCCATTGGCACGCCCGGCGGCGAGGTCTTTTTCGTTGGCCTCGGTCAATTCCGAGCGTGCAGCATTCAGGGCCTCGGCGGCGGCGAGCAAGGCGCGGTTCTTCTGCGCGGTGCTGGCGCGGGCGACCAAGCGCGAGGCGGCGCGGGCCTCACGGCCCAGACGGGTCATATAGTCGAGCACGGACTCAGTCATGGTCTCGGATGCCTGGCAACAGGGAAAGCGGCTGATTATAGCGGCGCCGCTGCCCCGCGCACAGCGGCGCCGGGCAGATGGTCGGCGAGTCGCATGCCAGCAGCCTCAACTGACCTTGCCAACCACCTGCGAATGACAGCTTTCCAAGCCGCTCACACGCCAGGACACGGGCGTTACAAGCCCCCACCTTGCAGTTTGCTATGATCGCGCCCAGCCCATGCCCAGCCGATCAAGCGTGATTGCTCATGCCACACGACCCCACCCTTAATTTGCCCTGGCCGCACGCGCGCGCCCTAAGTGCCGGTTTTTTTGACCGCGATGCCCGCCAACTCGCTCGCGAGCTGATCGGTAAGGTGATTCGCCATCGCTACGGCCAGCTCTGGTTGGCGGCGCGCATCATCGAAACCGAAGCCTATTACTGCGCGGAAAAAGGCAGTCACGCCTCCCTCGGTTACACCGAGAAACGCCGCGCCCTGTTTCTCGACGGTGGCCACATCTATATGTATTACGCCCGCGGCGGTGACTCGCTGAACTTCAGCGCCCAGGGTCCAGGCAATGCCGTGCTGATCAAGTCCGCTCATCCCTGGCTCGATCCGCACTCGAACGCTGCCAGCCTGGCCCAGATGCAGACCAACAACCCGGACAGCCATGGTCATCCGCGCCCTCTGGAAAAGCTCTGCGCCGGGCAGACCCTACTGTGTAAAGCACTCGGTCTGAAAGTCGTGGACTGGGATGCACAGCGCTTCGACCCGCAACGCCTGTTCGTCGAAGATGTCGGCGAGCAGCCCGCTGAAATAGTGCAAACCACTCGCCTGGGCATTCCAGCCGGGCGTGACGAGCACCTGCCCTACCGTTTCGTCGACGCCGCCTTCGCCCGCTGCTGCACGCGAAACCCGCTACGCCGCGGCCAAGTCGAGGGACGCGACTACCATCTACTCGGCCCACAGGATGCCCACCGATGAGCCAATGGCTCGACAGCCTGACCACCTGGCTCAGCAGCAACCCGCAGTGGCTGGGCTTTGCCGTTTTCCTGATCGCCTGCACCGAATGCCTGGCAATTGTCGGGATCATCATTCCGGGCACTTTCTTGCTGTTCGCCGTCGCCGTGCTGGCCGGCAACGGCGCACTGTCGCTCGGCGAAACGCTGGCCCTGGCCTATTGCGGCGGCCTGCTCGGCGATGCCCTGTCCTACGCAACCGGACGCTATTTTCATCAGGACATTCGCCGCTTGCCCGGCTTGCGTCACCACCCGCAATGGCTGGCCGGTGCCGAAATCTACTTCCAACGTTACGGCGTCGCCAGTCTGTTGGTCGGTCGCTTTATCGGCCCGCTACGGCCCATGCTGCCGATGGTCGCCGGCATGCTCAACATGCCCGTCGGGCGCTTCATTGCGGTCAGCCTGCTGGCAGCGGCGGGCTGGGTCATCGCCTACCTACTGCCTGGCTGGGCCACCGGTGCCGCACTGCGCTTACCGTTACCGGAGGGCTTCTGGCAACAGGCCGCACTGCTCGCCGGCGGCCTGGCGCTCGTTCTGTTTTTCAGCGTGCACAGCAGCCTGCGCGAACAACGTCACGCCAGCCTGCTCGCGGCGGGCTTGAGCCTGCTGCTGCTGTTCGGCCTGTTTATTGGCTGGCCGAGGCTGACTCCTCTCGACCAAGGCCTGCTGGCACTGCTCCAGGAACAACGCAGCGCCAGCCTCGACCAGCTGATGGTACTGATCACCCGCCTCGGCGATCTCAACAATCAGCTGGCCGCAGGTATTCTGCTGTGCCTGTTGTTGGCGCTTGCCCGGCAGTGGCGCGCCACGCTGTTTGCCGGCGGCACCCTGCTCGGTACCGCCGTGGCCAACGGCGCATTGAAAGCATGGTTCGCCCGCAGCCGCCCGGAGGTCCTGCTCGAACCGCTGGGCAGCTTCAGCTTCCCCAGCGGCCACAGCTCCGCGGCAGTTGCGTTCTTTCTGGTACTCGGGGTACTCGCCGGACGCGGCCAACCGGCTCGCCTGCGCCTGGCCTGGCTCCTGCTCGCCTGCCTGCCTGCACTGAGCATCGCAGTGTCTCGGGTGTACCTGGGGGTGCACTGGCCAAGCGACATAGTCGCCGGTGCTTTGCTGGCCGGCAGCCTGTGCGCCCTGAGTCTGAGCCTGACACAGAGGCGCACGCCACTAGTGGCGCTGTCGGCCAAGGTGTGGTGGCTGGTCTTGCCCGCCTGTCTGGCCTTGCTCGGCGTCATCGCCACCTGGCACCTGTCGGCCGGGCAGCTGCTCTACCGCTATTGAGTCGCCCGGCTGGCTCCTAGCAGGCCGTTGAAAAATGTAGCGAGCGATGACCAGGCAAGGCGAAATCAGGCGAAAAAGCGCAGTGTACGAACTGTACATGAGCATTTTGAGACGCCGCTTCCCGGCCTGATTTCAACGCGACATAGCCGAGCTCAGTAGTTTTTCAACAGCCTGACTGTGACTTCGCCCTGTAACTGGTCGAGCACGGTTTGCAGCAGACTCAGGCGCGCCTGCGGCTCGTCAAGCGCCAGCAGCTGCACCTTCTGCTCCGATGCCAAGGGCAGCAGGTAGGCCAACTGATTGGCCAAAGTCGCCTGATCGCCGATGGCCTCGCCCATGCCCAGCGCCGCAACCATCGGGTGGGCAGCCAGGGCATGGAGCAACGCCGTCAGGTCGGCATGCTCGGCGAGCAAGGGCAGCTCCGGGCCATCCTCCAGCCAATCGACTTCGGCCATGGTCAGCTGATCGGGCAGCACCTGGGCGCGACGCACCTTGAAGCGCCGACCACCTTCGACACGAATCCCCAACAACCCGTTGGGCCGTTGCTGAAAATCGCGAATCAACGCCTCGCAACCAATCGCCGCGAAGCGTTCGGCAGCCTCGCCAACCTCTTCACCCTCGACTATGCACACCACACCGAATCCTTCACCGCGCTTCATGCAGCGGCTGATCATGTCCAGGTAGCGTGCCTCGAATACCTGCAGATCGAGCAGGCAGCCGGGAAACAGCACGGTGTTCAAGGTAAAGAGCGGCAAATTCATCGGCCAGTCCTCAGAGGTTGTAAGGAATCGAGCGCCGTTGCGAGGCAGTCTCCTGACTGCCCGCAGTAGGTGGGAGTTTTCACAAACTCTCAGGTCAGCAGGACAATAGCCAACGGCAGCAGCACTGCAGTGACCATACCCATCAGACTCATCGCCAGCGCGGCGAAGGCACCGCACTCCTCGCTTTCCTGCATCGCCCGTGCGGTGCCCACCGCATGCGCGGTCATACCCAAGGCCATGCCCATCGCGGCATGGTGATGCACCCCGCAACGCCGCAGCAGGGACGGACCGAGTATCGCCCCGACCACCCCGGTGATCATCACGAATACCGCGGCCAGGGCGGCGATGCCACCGATCTGACTGGCCACCAACATGGCGATAGGCGAGGTCACAGACTTGGGCGCCATGCTCATCAACATGATCCGCTCGGCGCCGAACAACCAGGCGAAGGCCACGCCCAGCAGCGTTGCCACTACCCCTGCGAGCAACAGTGTCAGCACAGTCGGCCAGAACAGCTGGCGAATCCTGCGCAAATTGAGGAACAACGGCACCGCCAGGGCCACAGTGGTCGGTCCGAGCAACAGCGTCAGGACCTCGGCGCTGACTTTATAGTCGGCAAAGCTCAGGCCACACAGCAGCAATACACCAATCACGATCAACATCGACAGCAGCACCGGCTGCAGGAACACCCAACGGGTTTTCTCGTAGGCCGCTACGCCCAGCTGATAGGCCCCCAGGGTGATCCCGGCGCCAAACAGCGGGTGATGCGTCATGGCTTGCCAGGCACCGTACCAATCGAGACTCATGCGTCCTCCCGCTGGCGCTGTTGCCGCTCGATGAGCCTCTGCATCATCCAACCGGCAAACACCACCGACAGCACCAGCGACAACACCAGCGCTCCCACCACCGCCCAGAAGTCCGCGACGATCGCCTCGGCGTAGACCATCACCCCGACTGCCGGCGGCACCAGTAGCAATGGCAGGTATTTGAGCAGGCTGCTGGCCGCCACGTGCAGCGGTTCACTAACCTCGCCATGCAGCAGCAAAAAGCCGAACAACAACAGCATGCCAATGATGGGGCCCGGCAACATCGGCAGTAACAACACATTGAGCGCAGAGCCGAGCAATTGGCACAGCACCAGCCAGGACAGCCCACGAAGCAGCATAGAAATCTCCGAATCAGGTAACGACGAGCATGGCGGCGACCGCATAGCCCGGCCCCAGACGCCTCGATGAGGTCGCGCCATTATAAGCAGGCAAGCTGCCCACTGACTAAACACCAGGGCAGAACAGCACCCGCAAAAAATTCTGCACGCCCGACACCTGGCCTATATAACCCACCATTCAGCTGGGTGCTGCAGGCTTGACCCCGCGCGCCGCTCATGATGATCTACGGCCAGAGCGGTTCAACGCGAAAAACAACACCCCCCCGTCTCCTCAAGGAGGAACTATGCCGTCAGTACCCGTCACACAGCTCAAAGACTATGTAGGCAAGGAACTTGGACGTTCCGCGTGGCTGACCATCGACCAGCAGCGGATCAATCAATTCGCCGAATGCACCGGCGACCACCAGTTCATTCACGTTGACCCGGAAAAAGCCAAACAGACCCCGTTCGGCAGCACCATCGCTCATGGTTTCCTGTCGCTGTCGCTGATACCGATGTTGATGGAAGAC
>JBFKAF010000004.1:0-27645 GCA_041621735.1 Pseudomonas sp. | reverse complement strand
GCTGGAAAAGCTGTTCTACCAGCGTTCTCTACCGCTGCTGCAGTACGACGGCGTGCTGGTCTTCATCGTGCCGTCCTACGTGCTCGATGCCGAGCTGGTCGGATGGCTGACGCGCCACTTCGCCGACCTGCGCGTGTACCAGGCCGTGGATAAGCAATTCCGGCAAACAGTGATCTTCGGTCGGCGGATTCGCCTGCGTGATCAGGCATCGGAATCGACCAAGGCCATGCGCGCGCTGCTGTTGCAGATCGGACAAGGCGATGCCGAGGCCGAGGAACTGCCGCTCGACTGGCCGTTCCTGCCGTACACCGTCCCAGCTGCCTTGGCCGAGCCGGAGCACTTCTATCGCGTGACGATGGAGCCCGAGCAGTTCGCCGATGAAATCGGCCGGCTGCAAGGACTCTGGCCAACGCTCGATACCCACCTCGGGGCAGCGCAGCAGTCGTTGCGGCCGCCAGCGCGAGCCTTGTCGCACTGGCATCTCGCCCTGGCCCTGGCCGCAGGCGCGATTTCAGGCGTCGTGCAATCCAAGACCGGGCGCGTGCTCGTCGTCAAAGGTGATACCCACAAGGAGAAAACGCTCCAGACGCAATACACCGAACGCGACGACGGTTCCGTCGCCGAGACGCGCATCCTCACCGACAAGTTCGTACCCGTCATCCGCGCCTGGGACATGACGCCCGACTCCCCGACTTTGGGGGAAGTGCTGACCATTCGCTGATCGCTGTTCCCTGACGGTTCGCCGTCATTTTCATCCACCCACCGGGGTCACATCACTCCGTTGGGGTGCCGTGGCCCTTCATCACTGAAGGAGAAAACCATGGCATCCGATGCCCATGACAATGGCGGCCGCAAGCTGTTGTTCCCGATCGGTGCATTGATCTTCAGCGCAGACGTCGACCGACTGATGCGCGAAGGCCGGCTCGACCCGCTGCCGTACTTCCAGCGCCACGCGCGCGGTGACTGGGGCGATGTCGCGGACGACAGGTGGCAGGAAAACAATGCCGCGCTGCTGCCGAGCGATCGCCTCGATTCGTTTTATGTAGTCACACGCGAACTGAGCATCCGCATCTTCACCGAAGCGGATCGCAGCGCAACCCACATCGCACTTCCATCCGAAGTCTGATCCTCATCCAGCGGCCACGCGCCGCTCTTCTCTTCCCACCCAGGGGCATGCAATCGCCCCGTGAGGGAGGTGCATGCCCCATGTTCTTTGGAGCATCACCATGTCCCTCGATCTTGAAACTATTCCCGATACCGCTGTGCAGGGTGACCTACTTGAAGCCGCGGCCTCTCCCCTCACACTCAGCTTGCAGGACTTCGTGTCCGAGTTCGGCGATGAGTTGCTCGAGTCGCTCAACTGTGCCAACCCGCCGGTCTACACCGGGCAAGCGCGAGTGCATCGGAAAATCATCGTCACCGGCCTCAAGCGGCAGTTGTTCGCGGCGCAAGCCGATGTGGTCCACGCTCTCACCGAGCTATTGATCGACCGCGGCGAACGCGCAGCAATCGTCAACGGCGAGATGGGCTGCGGAAAGACGACGGTGGGCATTGCCACCGCCGCCGTGCTCAACGCCGAAGGCTATCGCCGTACCCTGGTGCTCTCGCCGCCACATCTAGTTTACCTATGCCGCGCGCGGCATAGGTAGACTTATGCCGACCGGCCAACTATGCCGAGGCCCGTCTCCCACGCGCCCGCGTTATCGGCAATTTCGCGATCAACGGCTCGGCATAGTCTTGCTTGTTTACATCACAGCGTACTGAGGAATTGCAGCAGGCGGTCTCCAGGTCGGAATCGCGCCGGCGCTACGTCGAGCGGAGTGGTCTTTGCCAGAGCGGCTTCCTTCAGCGCGATGTGCGCGTGCAGATAGCGCTGGGTCGAAACCACCGACTCGTGACCCAGCCACAGCGCGATGACGGAAGTGTCCACTCCGGCCTGAAGCAGTTCCATGGCCGCCGCGTGTCTCAGAGTGTGCGGCGTGACGCGTTTATGCTTCAGCGACGGGCATTGCTGTCGGGCAGTGGAAATATGTTTCGCCAGCAGGCGCTGGATGGTATCGGCACTCATGCGCTGACCGGGCACCGTCGGAAACAAGGCATCGCAAGAGCCCTGCGTCGGTTCCTTCAACCACGCGCTCAATTCCCGGGCGACTTCCCGCGTCAGGGGTGTGCAACGTTCCTTGCGACCCTTGCCATGGCAGCGCACGTGCGCGCCGGGTCCGGGCACGACTGATTGGCGATCCAGGCTGATGAGTTCCGACAGCCGCAATCCGGATTGAACGGCCAACAGCAGCAGCGTCCGGTCCCGGCGCCCGATCCAGGTCTTCACGTCAGGAGACGCCACCAGCGCTTGGCACTCCGCTCGCGTCAAATAAGTCACCTCGGGTTTTGCGCAGCGTTTCGAGGGGATGGCCAGGATGCGCTGCGTGCTCGCAAGATACTCAGGTCGTTCGGCAGCAACAAACCGGAAAAATGAACGGATCGCCGTCAGGCGCAGATTGCGAGTGCTTGCGCTGGCGGTGCGCGTCGTCTCCAAGTCATTCAGGAACTGTACGATGAGCTGAGCGTCCAGATCCGGGATCGACAGGTCGCACGGATGCTTATGCAGCTGGCGCTGCGCGAAATCAAGCAGCAAGCGGAACGTGTCACGGTATGAGGCGATCGTGTGCGGACTCACGCCACGCTCCTGCATCAACCGCCGCACGAAGAATCGCTCGACGAGCACGGGAAACTGCGGTGCGCCATTCATGATTGTGCCTCCCACCGGGCCTGCAACCGCTCCGCCGCCCGCTCCAGCAGCTCCGGACAGGCGGTGAGGTACCAATAAGTGCAACGCACCTGACTATGTCCCAAGAATGTCGACAGCACCGGGATGAGCAGTTCGGTGTCCTGACCTGACCGATAGCCGTTGATCAGCGTTCGCACTGCATAGCTATGCCGAAGATCGTGCAGGCGCGGTCCACGACGAGCTTCGGGGGCTCGGAGTCCGGCCTCGATGGTGAGCTTGGCGAAGATCTTTTGAATGGTGCACCGGCGCAGCTGGCGCCCTTCTTCGCCCACCAGAAAATACGGACAGGCCTGCGCCGCCTTGCTGTCTGCATCGCGTCTGGCGGCGTATTGCGCAAGCACGGCCTTCGTTGTCGGATGTATCGGAACCAAGCGGGACTTGCCGAACTTAGTATTACGAATTGTCAGAACATCTTGTTGGAGATCGACATCCTCCCGCTTCAGGGACCGAGCTTCAGTGATCCGAAGCCCGGTCGTGGCCAGGAGACCGAGCAGGCAGTGGTACGTCCAAGAACGTAGACCGTCACGAGGCGGTAGTGTCTTTGCGGCGACCAGAAGCTGGTCAATGTCCGTTTGCGTATAGAGGTACGGCTGCGGACGTCGCGGCTTGAACGGAAGCAGACCGACCGGGATGTATTCGGTCCGGGGGTCCTTGACTCGAAGATAGTTTGCGAATCCGCGTGCGATGCTCAGGCGAATCGAATACCAAGCGGGGGCTCGACCCTGTGGCAGCGCGGCCCATTCCACCGCGAGCGCCTGCGTCACATAGGTCGCCTGTCGCGCCTCCAGGAATGCGATGAATCCCTTGAGCAGGGGCTCGTGTGCCAGAAGCTTGAAGCCCAACTCGCGTCGCATCGACAGGTAGGCTTGCAGATGGGTATGCAAGGTGTTCATTGCGCACCTCCCGGCCACGGCAGGGCCAACTGGCGCAGCGCTGCCAAGTCCACCTTGGCGTAGATGCGGGTGGTATCGGGGTGCTGATGACGGAGCAACTCACCGATCAAACGGAGCGAAGCCCCATTGCGCAGCATCTGAGCGGCAAGGCCATGACGGAATAGATGGGCGGCGCCGCGCGGTGCCTGTACATGGGCTCGCCGGATGGCCGACCTGACGACATAACCGATGCTGCTCGAACAGCGCAGTCCTTGATGGGGCGCAAGCTGTCGCAGGAAGACCGCACGGCTTTCCGAACGAGGCCGGCCGTGCTGCAAGTAGTCGGCGATTGCCTGACCCACCTGCTTGGGTAAAGGCAGCGTGGCCGAACCTCCCGACTTGGTACGCGGCAGGTGCAGCAGGCCGCCGTGCCAATCAATGTCATCCAAGGTCAGTGCGGCGACCTCGCAGGCGCGCAGTCCCAGACGCGCCAGCGCCACGAGAATTGCATAGTCCCGTCGTCCCAGAGCCGTGTTTCGATCGCAATGATCTAGCACGCGCTGCACCTCGTGCGGATCAAGGGAAGGCGGCAGCGTTGACAGCTTCCATTGTCCGACACGTGGGATGGCGCCGGCAAGATCGGCCGTGATCTCACCTCGATAGCGCAGGTAGCGGATGAAGGCGCGTAACGAATCGCACACGTTGCTGGCATGACCGCGGCTCAAGCCGTGCACGTGCTTCTCGACGAAGTCCATCATGATGTCGGCTGGAGTTAGCGTTGCCCATCGCGACAGGCGGTCGCCACGCCAACGGTCCAACAGATGAGCGACTCGCAGATGCCTTTCAATCGTCCTGTCGGCAAGTCCGCGCTCTCGAATGAGGTACTGATGGAAGTCCGCGATTGTTTCTTCGTCCGGGCTCAACGTAGCCGCAGGCGGCGGGGGACACGCGCCGACCTCCCGCAAGAGGGCCAACATGTCTCGCACCGCCGCAGGATCGGTCCTGTAGTACTGACCGTAACGGGTACGAACGGACAGAAACGACGCCAGGGCTTCCTCATCCAACTGCTGCGTGGAGAGCTTTTCCCGCTCCAGGTGCTGACTCAGATGCGCTGCGGCCCAGAGACGTCGTCTTATCGACTCGCGGGCAAAACCGGCTTCAATGAGGCGTTTCGCGTACAAATCCTGATAGGGGCCAAGCGGTCCCTGCCGCACTCGCCGTAATTCCGCTTCCCGGCGCAAAATCATGTTGACGCTCATGGTCTCTCCTCCAGGTTTGGTCCTTAGGAGAGGTCATGAAACTATACCGAGCCTCTGATTGTGCAACTGCCAATAACGCGGGTGCGTGGGAGACGGGCCTCGGCATAGTTGGCCTGTCGGCATAAGTTTACAAGTGGCGACGGGAAATCCAGGAGACTGTGGCCGGTGCCAAGGTCTGGGTGCTCAACGGCCCGGACACGCTGATCAAGCTGCTGAAGCTGCGCGAGCAGTTGGGCGTATCGCCACAGGCTCAGGAGTTCTTCGTCCTGGGCCGCGTGCGCATGCGGATGGGCTTTCACTGGAAGCCGGTCTTCACCCGGCACCGCACGCGCCACGGCGACGTGGGCGCATGCCCTGACTGTGGCCACGTCATCACCGACCTCGACGGCGAACCGATCAACCCGATCGAACTCGAAGCCGAGGAATACCGCCGCAAGTGCAGTCATTGTGCCGCACCGCTGTGGACGCTGATTCGTCCCAGGGGCTTGTCCGCCAGCGACCAGTCCTCCGCCGTGTTCAAGGCGCTGAAGCGTATTCCCACGATTGGCGAAGTCACCGCGCAGAAGTTGATCCAGAAGTTCGGTGATGCGTTCCTCGCGTCAATGCTCGGGGACAACATCCACGAATTCATTAACTTGATGGACGGCAACGGTGAATTGGTCTTCTCGGATCGGCAGGCCCATCGCATGGAACGTGCGATGGCCTCGTTGGAGTTTGGCTTTGGCGAGGGCGGATATCAGCCGTCCGAATTCATCAAACGCTACCTGCCGCAAGGCACGTTCGACCTGCTCATCGCCGACGAGGCGCACGAGTACAAAAATGGCGGAAGCGCACAAGGCCAAGCCATGGGTGTTCTCGCCGCGAAAGCACGCAAGACGCTCCTGCTCACCGGGACGCTCATGGGCGGCTACGGCGACGACCTTTTTCACCTACTGTTCCGCGCCTTGCCTGGGCGGATGATCGAAGACGGCTACCGCCCGACCCAGCAAGGCAGCATGACGTCGGCCGCGATGGCGTTCATGCGCGATCATGGCGTACTCAAGGACATCTATTCCGAAAGCACGGGTACGGCGCACAAGACCGCCAAAGGCTCCAAGGTATCGGTGCGCACGGTCAAGGCACCGGGCTTCGGTCCCAAGGGCGTGTTGCGCTGTGTCTTGCCGTTCACCATGTTCCTGAAGCTCAAGGACATCGGTGGCAACGTGCTCCCGCCCTACAACGAGGAGTTTCGTGAGGTCGCTATGAACACGGCGCAAGCCTCGGCCTATCGCGATCTGGCGGGACGGCTGGGCGCAGCATTGAAGCAAGCCCTGGCGAAACGCGATACGACGTTGCTGGGCGTGGTCCTCAATGTGCTGTTGGCCTGGCCGGATTGCTGCTTCAAGCCTGAGACAGTCAAGCATCCTCGTACGCGCGAGTCGCTGGCATTTGTCGCCGCCCAGTTCAACGAATTGGAGGTGATGCCGAAGGAGCGCGAGCTGATCAAGATCTGTCGCAAGGAGAAAGCGGAGGGTCGCAAGACCCTGGTCTACAGCGTCTACACCGGCACCCGCGATACGACATCGAGGCTCAAGCTGTTGCTGGAGCAGGAAGGCTTCAAGGTGGCGGTGCTACGCGCAAGCGTGGAGGCCTCTCGCCGTGAGGACTGGATCGCCGAGCAGTTGGACCGCGGCATCGACGTGCTCATCACCAATCCCGAGCTGGTCAAGACGGGGCTGGATCTGTTGGAGTTCCCGACGATCGTGTTCCTTCAGTCGGGGTACAACGTGTACTCGTTGCAGCAGGCCGCGCGGCGTTCATGGCGCATCGGTCAAAAACAGCCGGTCAAAGTGATCTACCTGGGCTACGCCGCCACCTCGCAGATGACCTGCCTGGGGCTGATGGCCAGAAAGATCATGGTGTCACAGAGCACGTCGGGAGACGTGCCCGAATCCGGGCTCGATGTCCTGAATCAGGATGGCGACTCGGTTGAGGTAGCACTGGCACGGCAGCTCGTTGCGGCCTGATCCACCTGCGTATGCCGGCGGCCTATAGGGCTGCCGGTCTTTTCTTTTCCTCGTTAGAGCCAGCTTTCACCCCTATGTATAGGTGTACAGCAGGTCGCGGTGGTCACGCTGCCCGACCTCACCCTCCCTCGATACGTGTATGGCTTTCCAGCCACAATGTTGTACGGGCGGATCTTGAAAGCAACCAGCCAAGATGGGGAAGCGCGTGTCTTGCACAAGCCCAGATCAATCCTCCGCGATAAAGCCTCGCGTGCGCCAAGTTGCACGAACATAATTCTGGAACTTGTATCCCTCGCCGAGCGTGAGCTTATCGGCGTGATCCGAGACGATTATCTGCGGGGTAACCCCGGTTGTCTTGCCGGTCTCATCACAGAATTTTGCCAGCTGGGTGAACATGTTGGTCACGGCGCTCATGTCGTCGTCGACGTCATCCTCGCGCTTGGCTTGTTTAGCAAGCAGCTTCGCATCGAACTCGTCCGCGTCATCCAACGAAGCAGGGAAGTAGACCTGAGTGGGTTGATCGAGAAAGAGGATCGGGGGGATCTTGCATCCTTTGTCCGAAAGCGCTGCGAACTGGTAGTGCAGCGACATGAACAGTGCCAGATGGGAGTACAGCCAATTTGCACCACTGCCCATTGAACGCAGGTACACGCGAGTTCTTTCGTTCTGCTGGTACCACAGGTCGAACGTTTCGACGTCAAAACGCAGCTTTGAGGGCTTGTACGTTTCCTCAAAGTCAAAATGGCTGCCCAACTCGCACATCTTCGCATCGATGTTCTGGCTCAATTCGTTGAGCCTGTCCCTCGTGTCGTATTTGGCGAGCAGCCCGGCAAGTCGTTCGACCTCACTACGCAATAGCTTTTCTTGACCGGAGAGCTCCGATTCAGGCTTGTCCAGCTGATCCTGAATGGCGATTTCCAGCCTGAGTTTCGCCTTGGTGGCTTGCTCATCAATCGATTTTGCGGTCTTGAGTTTTTCGATTTCTTCGTCAAGCGGTTGGATGTCGGCCTGGATGAGCCGCAGTTGCTCGTTTACACCGCCGAGTGCTTCCTGGATCTTACGGCGCTCGGCTGCGAAACTCTCCCGGGCGTAGGCAGACAGCTTGAGCTCTTCGTTCAGCCACTCAATGGCACCTACAAGCTTGTTGGCTTCGACAGCGGGGACTGTGCTGTGAGCCTCACACAGCGGGCAGTGCGCATCTGAAAGCACGGTAGAGGTAGGCAGACTGTCCGCCGTCATGTCCAGACTGAACTGCGTGGCCGAAGTGAGGGAGTCGTTGACCAACCTCATCTGGCCCTGAAGCTTGCGCTTCTGTGTGAGCGCGACAATTCGCTGTGCTTGAAGCTCTGCCCGGCGCACTTCGACCTGATCCGAAAGCACGTCGATTTTGACGGAGCGCCCGGAGATCATTTTCAGCATCATCGCAGGCTTGTTGTAGATGTCCTCAGCGGTGGCATCTACAAGCGCAAGGCCCGCCAAGGTCTTGAACTCGGTCAGGTAGCGGTTGTAACGAGCGATCGCAGCTTCTTTGCGCTGTGCCTGTTTGGGGATCTGCGCCTGGATCTTTTTGAGTTCGTGTTTGGCGACCTCGTGCTCCCGGTACAGGTCGAAATAGGCTTCGTCCACCAAGCCCATGAGAATCTTGAAATGGTTGATCGCCTGGTCGCGTTTTTCCTTCTCATCGAAACGGTAGAAAATCGCGTGTTTGTTGGCCACGAGGTTCTGATGCTGAAGCATGAAGGACGAGAAGCTGCGCACCGATGGGGTAGCAGATTTATTGCGCCCGGCCGCTTTGAGGTAAGGGTCTTCGTCGATGTTTTCCAGCGTGATCGCAAAATAACGCCCAAGGCTTTTCTTGAAGTCCCGAAGCGGCATGTAATGCCTGGGATCAAAAAACGCTTTAGGTTGCTCGATGAGCGTTAACAACCGATCCGGATTGGTACCTTGCACCTCTAGCAAGAAGCAGCGATCGGACTTTTTCTTCCGGGCGGCCACTAGAAAGTAGCTCGGGAATTGCAGCGCGATGAAGAAGGTCTCAGCACGCTCGGTGATTGTGCCCACCGGAATGGTATCTTCGGTGCTGCCGAGGCAGTAATCGAAGATTTCGAGGATCGCACTTTTGCCGGTAGAGGATTTACCAGTGATGATATTGAGTCCTTGCTCCAGGCGCACGTTGTGAAGCTTGTCCTGGGTGTCTACAACGCCGATATACCGCAGAAAGCATTTCATAGCGACTTGAATCCTAACGTCCTGTAGATGGAAACAACGTCTGCCTCTGCGCAGACCATGGACAGCCGGCGAGCGGCTTCGAGTTGTTTGGGATTCGCATTGGCGGCCCTCACGTCACCTATGGACTTGACGGTCAAATCATCAGTGATCTCAATGCTTTGTTCTGCCTTGGAGGACAAGTAGGGCTGCATGGGTCAAAGGTTTGAACTGCTGGGCATTTCGGGTCAGCCCTACAAGCCTCGACTGATCTTTGCAAAGGGTACGAAGGTTGCTCGTTTTGATAACGGTAAGGAGGTACTCCTGCATGGCGGGGTACAGCACCATCGGAAGCACCAGATAGCTGAGCAACAAGTCTCGTTCGCGCGGTTGGGAACTGGCGAAGAACTTATGGATGACCGGAGCCAGCGCAATGGGAGAGCGTTGGAGCGTGAACAGGTGTTCGATAGGGCTAGCAGTCACTTCCAGAGCCTCCAGTGAAATTCCCTGAGCGGGCTCGCAGACTTCTCATCAGCCAGCATATGGTAAATGCCATTGCGGAGCTCAATTGGGGTGAACTCGTACTTGCTGAAGTCAGTAGGTGGCAAGGCGCAACGATCATCATAGAATTTGCAGGAGGCCTTCTGGAGTTGGGCATGGGTGAACGTAGCATCGCAATCGCGCATGATGCTCGCCCTGCTGGCGCGGTGCATTCGCAACTGATTCCTGCTGTAGTCTTCAACGTCTTCTTGAGACGTAGTGCAATCCTTGATCAGCTCAGAAATATATTTCTGGGCGTGGAGCAGGTCGACTGTAGCTTCGAGGATGAGCGCTTCCTCACCACCGATTTCATCGAGTTTCTGGGCGAAGGGGCGATGGCGCACATCCATCCCGACAGCCTCCATTTCTATCTCATCGCTATTGAGACGTGGAAATTTCAGCGTCCCGATAAGGTACCGGGCAGTGAGCTCTGCGAATTTTTTGTCAAACTCGGCGGTGGTGAACCTCCATCCTTCGGTGATCTTCATGGCACTGGTCATGAAGCCGAAGAGGTCATTCAGGAAGTCATCCATCCGGTGTGGATGGATACTCTTGAGATAGTGCATTTTATATCTGGCGATCAGACCCAGCAGGTCGGGTTGTTCCGTGACGATCTTGACCTTGGTCAGGGCCTCCAGTAGCGAGTCCCGCATCTCTTTTGCCAGAACCTTGCGCTGTAGCTTTAGCGCCTTAGATGGCCCGGCACTTTTTCGGCCAGAACCACCGTCATCATCGCTTGGCTCATCCCCCGCCTCTTTGGATTGCTGTGCCTTTTCGAATCGGATCTCGGCAGCTGAGTGAATAGCCTTCAACGCAGCCAGGCGTTGGTCAGCATCCAGCTGCTCCCAATCTTTGAGGGAGGCGCGCTCGCCATAGGCCTGAGTCGTCAGAAGAATCAGGTTGGCGTATTGCTGATGGTGAAAGTCAGGCTTTAGCCAATTATTGAGTGTGTTCCAGAAATTCTCGTGGCTGTCGGTCAAGCTATCGCTGTAATCCTTGACCTCCACCTGGTCACGTCCCTCGACGGTCACGTCACCGAACACTTCTATCCACAACACATCATCTTTTGAGAGCGTGTGGCAATAGTCGATCGCCACGTGGATTTGGTACTTCAAGGCTTCCGAAAGCTTGGTAGCGTCAAAATCGAGTTTCGAGTTCACAGCTACTCCAATCTTGATAAACAAGACCGACCTAGGAGCAGCTAACGTCGCCATCCTGGCCGAAAAAATTCTTAATGGCTGTATAAAAATACAGACTTGGTTTTTAGCTGGGCGAAAGCTTAACAACGTTTAGTGGCTAAAAGCCATTGTCACGAGATAGATCAGTTCTACTGATTACCAGCGCTTTACCTTCACGCTCTGCGAAACTCTGAACCGATGCAACAAGGCGGCCATTGATGATTGCCGCACATTGGCACGCGGGATAGACGAGGTGATTGAGGAAAAGTCGAGCAATGACCTTCTGGCCGCTTCCTGCCGATCGGTCGTCAATGCCCGCTCTGGTCGTTCTCTGCCGAGTGCTGACCGGCAGCTACTGCCCAAATTCTGGCGTCGTGGTTTACATTGAGTCACAGCAGTCGTGTGCAATATGCGACAGATAAAGTGATTGCAGTATTCGACGGCCCTCCAGGGCCGTGTTGCCTTCATGGACGCCCCGACTGTATCGCACCTCAGTGCTCGGCGGACAACCGCACAAGGGCGCTTCGAGTTATCCACAAAAGCTGTGAATAACCCGTTTGATAAGGTCCGAATCGCTCGAAGCCGTGGGTGCCTGACCAGGTGATGCTTTTTTGATCATCGACTGAGGTTGGTGCCAGCGTAGGGCATCCAAAAAATCGGCAACACGGCGATTCCCTTTGTTTGCTGATGCGGCTTGGCAGAATGGCGATGGTCTCAGCTCGACCTTGCCGAGAGCCGAGCCATGCACGTCATCCGTTCATACTGCAGTTGCCTGCTGCTGGCCGTACTGGCGGCCGGCTGCGCAACGCCCCCACCGCCCCCTCCCGTTCCCGATGAGGCGGCAGCTCCGGCACCGGAGTACATCCCGGTCGTCCGCTACGGCCGCTACACCCTGGTCGAACTGACCCCAACGGCCGCCCAGCAGGATCTGCTGTTGCAGGTCGTCGATATGTCCATTCCCGACACCCTCAACGCGAACGTGGCCGACGCGCTGCGCCATGTGCTGCAGCGCTCCGGCTACCAGCTCTGCAACGGGCGTGAAACCAATGCGCTGAACAGCCTCCCGCTGCCGGCGGCGCACTACCACCTCGGCCCGCTGCAGTTGCGCGATGCCCTGCTGACCCTGGCCGGGCCGTCGCGGACGCTCTATGTCGATCACGCCGCACGCCGCGTCTGCTTCAGCCAGCCCCTCAACACACCTGCCGAACCGACGCCCGCCACCGCGGATACCTCGCCCCTGCAAGGCCCCATCCCTGCCGTTGGGGAGTACCAGCCATGATGACGATGCCAGGTAGCGGACAACACCGGCGCAGCACGCTGATGCGCATCGCCACAATCACCTGGCTGCTGCTCATCAGCGCCGCCGTCGTGATCGACCATGTGGCGCTGTCTGGTCTGGCAGCACAGGTCGAAACCAGCGCGCCCGGCCTGCAGGTCGCCGTGCTGGAAAAGCGGTTGGCCGAATTAGTCCAGCAGGTCGAGCAAACTCAGCAGCAACCGACCGCACTGCCCCAGGCGCGCTATGAGGCCGAGCACCAGGCGTTGGAGCAGCGGCTGAACGCGATCGAACAGGCACTCGGCAGCCGTCCGACAGCGGAAAACCTACTGCCGCTGCAAGCCCGCATCAAGCAGCTGGAAATGCGGCTCACCTCGCAGCGCCCGACTCCATCGGCCACAGCCCGCCCGCGAGTTGCCACCCCCGCCAAATCGAAAGCTGCCGAGCCGCCATTCCGGGTGATCGGTGCCGAGCTGCGCGCCGGAGACCGGTTCCTCGCGATTCTTCCCTCCGCCTCGGGCGAGCTCTCGCAGGTTCGCCTGCTGCGTCCCGGCGAGGTGGAAGCCGGCTGGCACCTCGAAACCATCGAGGGCAACGCCGCCGTGTTCCGGCACGGCGACTACACCCGCCGCCTGACCGTTCCCGCGCAGTAGGACAGGCAGATGAAGCAGCGCCATATCGTCCCCGCATTGATTGCCCTGCTGACCAGCAGCCTCACCCAGGGTGCGGAAAACCTCACTGCCAACAACATGCCCAGCCATGAGCGGCCGATGGCCACCGAACGCGCCAATGAGCAGCACGCGCGCGATTGGGGCCTGAGCGTCGACGAATGGACACGCTACCGGGATCTGATGCAAGGGCCGCTGGGTATCTATTCGCCCAATCTCGATCCGCTCACCGCGCTGGGCATCGAGGCGCGCTCCGACCAGGAACGGCAGCGCTATGCCGAGCTGCAGGTCCAGGGCGAAGCCCGCCGCGTCGAGAAACTGCTCGCCTACCAACGGGCTTACGACGACGCTTGGCAGCGGCTCCACGCCGATATGCCGCGCGTTATCCTGCCCGACGCCGGCCCGGCGTTATCGCAGGTGGTGCCAGCGGCGAGCGGACGGCTCGCCGTGTTCGTCAAGGACGCCTGCCCTGCCTGCGATCAGGTCGCGCAGCGGTTGCAGGCAGCCGGCATGGAATTCGACATCTACGTCGTCGACGGCCGCGCCGACGACGCGCGTATCCGCGCCTGGGCACAGCACATTGGCATCGAACCGGCCAAGGTGCGCAGCGGCCAGGTCACGCTCAATCACGACTCGGGCCGCTGGCTATCGTTGGGCCTGCCGGGCGACCTGCCTGCGGTCGTGCGCCAGGTGAACGGGCAATGGCAGCGGCAGCCGTAATGTCGCGCCAAGCCTTGCTCGTGCTGCTGGCCTGCGTACTGGCCGGCACCGCCCTGGCACGAGAAATCCCGCCACCAGCCTATCAAGTTGCGGCGCAGCGCGCCGGCGTTCCCTCGACCGTCTTGTACGCCGTCGCGTTGCAGGAGAGCGGCATCCACCTGCGCGGCCGCCTGGTGCCGTGGCCGTGGACGCTCAACGTCGCCGGCAAACCGCAGCGCTACGCCACTCGTGCCGAAGCCTGCGCCGGCCTGCGCCAGGCACTCAGGCGCACGCCCGCCACGCGCCTCGACGCCGGCCTCGGCCAGGTCAATCTCGGCTACCACGCTCAGCGCTATGTACGACCCTGCGACCTGCTCGATCCCTACCGCAACCTGGCCATCGCCGCCGAAATTCTGCGCGAACAGCACACCCCGGGCGAGGACTGGCTGCTCGCCATGGGCCGTTACCACCGCCCCGCCGGCGGTACGCCGGCCGCGCGCTACCGCCACAGCGTCGGCCAGCACCTGGCCCGCGTGCTGGGCAAACCCCGGTTGGAAATCACCTCCCGGAGGAACCTGCCATGAAATCCCTGCCCACCCTCGCCGCCTGCCTCTCTCTGGCGTGGCTGCCGGTAACTGTTCAGGCCGACACGTTGATTGTCGTCGAAGACCGGGGTGGAGCCTCGGCCTTGCCGTACTACGAGGCCCTGAACCTGCAACCGCGCAGCGACATGACATCGCCACGCTTCGAGATTCCGCGCCCGCCAGCCAGAGCATTCAACGAGTCCGACATGCTGCCGGTGCGCTCGCTGCGGCTGTCGCCCGGCGAGGTGGCGCGTCGCGTCATCGAAGCGCCCGGGCTGCCGCCGTTGTTTCTCGTCGGCGACGACGAACGCTCGCGAACCTGGCTCCGCCAGCGGGCACCGCACCTGCACGAGCTCGCTGCCGTAGGCCTGGTGGTCAATGTCGCCTCGGCCGAGGCCCTGGCCACGCTGCGGGCATTGGTGCCCGGGCTGCCGCTGTCACCGGTGGCGGGCGACGACCTCGCCGAGCGCCTTGGCTTGCGTCACTACCCGGTGCTGATCACGGCGACCGGCATCGAGCAGTGAAGCGGCGGCCATGGCCCAGCCCCATGCGATCGAGGTGCTGCTGCGGCCAGCGGTGGAGCTGTACACCGTGGCGGTCTGCGCCGCCGCCGCGCTTCTGTCCGTGGTGGCCCCCTGGTCGCTCGCGCTAAGCCCATCGATTGGCCTGGGCAGCGCACTGGCCTTCCTCGCCTTCGGCGCGATCCGCCTGCGTGATGCCATGGTCATCCTGCGTTACCGGCGCAACATCCGCCGCCTGCCGCGCTACGTGATGACCAGCCGCGATGTGCCGGTCAGCCAACAGCGGCTGTTCATCGGCCGCGGATTCAGGTGGGAACAACGGCACACGCACCGTCTGACGCAAACGTTCAGGCCCGAATTCCGCCGCTATGTCGAGCCTACGCCGGCCTACCTGCTGGCGAGGCGCCTGGAAGAGCGGCTGGAGTTCGCGCCGTTTCCGCTGTCGCAGCTGGCCAGGCTCACCGCCTGGGACATCGCGCTCAATCCAGTGCGCCCGCTGCCGCCGGTCGGCGGCCTGCCGCGACTGCATGGCATCGAACCTAACGAAGTCGATGTGAGCCTGCCGCTCGGCGAACGGGTCGGACACTCGCTCGTGCTGGGCGCGACCCGGGTCGGCAAGACCCGCTTGGCCGAACTGTTCGTGACCCAGGACATTCGGCGGCGCAACACTGCAGGCGAGCACGAGGTGGTGATCGTCTTCGATCCGAAGGGCGACGCGGACCTCTTGAAACGCATGTACGTGGAGGCCAAGCGCGCCGGGCGCGAAGGCGAGTTCTACGTCTTCCACCTCGGCTGGCCGGACATCAGTTCGCGCTACAACGCGGTGGGCCGCTTCGGTCGAATCAGCGAGGTGGCCACGCGCATCGCGGGACAGCTTTCGGGTGAGGGTAACTCGGCCGCATTCCGGGAATTCGCCTGGCGCTTCGTCAACATCATCGCGCGTGCCCTGGTCGAGCTGGGGCAGCGGCCCGACTATCTGCTGATCCAGCGGCATGTCGTCAACATCGACGCGCTGTTCATCGAATACGCGCAGCAGTACTTCGCCAAACACGAACCGAAGGCCTGGGACATCATCGTCCAGCTCGAAGGCCGGCTGAACGACAAAAACATCCCACGTAACATGATCGGCCGGGAAAAGCGCGTCGTCGCGCTCGAGCAGTACCTGTCTCAAGTCCGCGTTTACGACCCGGTGCTCGACGGTCTGCGCAGCGCTGTACGTTACGACCGGACCTACTTCGACAAGATTGTCGCCTCGTTGCTGCCGTTACTGGAAAAACTCACCACCGGCAAAACCGCGCAACTGCTCGCGCCGAACTACGCCGACCTGTCAGACCCACGGCCGATCTTCGACTGGATGCAGATCGTCCGCAAACGCGCGGTGGTCTACGTTGGCCTCGATGCGCTATCGGATGCCGAGGTCGCCGCCGCTGTCGGCAATTCGATGTTCGCTGACTTGGTATCGGTCGCCGGCCATATTTACAAGTTCGGCATCGACGATGGACTGCCCGGTTCCCTGGCGGGCACCCGGGTGCCGATCAACGTCCATGCGGATGAGTTCAACGAGCTGATGGGCGATGAGTTCGTGCCGCTGGTCAACAAAGGTGGTGGTGCCGGGCTGCAGGTCACGGCCTACACCCAGACGCTCAGCGACATCGAAGCCCGTGTCGGCAACCGCGCGAAAGCGGGCCAGGTCATCGGCAACTTCAACAACCTGTTCATGCTGAGGGTGCGCGAGACCGCGACCGCGGAACTGCTCACCCGTCAGTTGCCGAAAGTGGACGTCTACACCACGACACTGGTCAGCGGTGCCACCGACAGCTCCGATATCCATGGCCCGACCGACTTCACCTCCAACGCCCAGGACCGCATCAGTACCGCCAGCGTGCCGCTGATCGAGCCCGCGCACGTGGTCGGGCTGCCCAAGGGCCAGGCGTTCGCGCTGCTGCAAGGCGGGCAGCTCTGGAAAATCCGCATGCCGCTGCCGGCCCCCGACCCTGACGAAATCATGCCCGACGACCTGCAGCAGCTCGCAGGCTACATGCGCCAACACTATGCCGAGGCCGGCGACTGGTGGGAGAACCAGGGCCTGCCAGGCCTGCAGGATCAACCGCTGCCCGACGAGCTGCTCGACGGTTTCCGCCACCTGGCCGACCCGGACACTGCCGTCGACCGCGAGGCCCGGCCATGAGGGACCCGGCCGCCACCACCCAGCGCGAGCAGACCCGCCAGCAAGGTCTGTTCGCCAGCATCGTCACCCTGCCACTGCGCATGCTCGGCGTACTGATCGGCTCGCTGCTGCTGTCGATCCTCATCGAATGCGTTGGCATGCACCTGTTCTGGCCGGAGCAAGGCTGGCGGCACGCCCAGGGCATGCTCGACTACGAACTGAACCACCTTTCCAGCCACTTCACCCGCAGCGTCGTGGTGCAGGAGCCGGGCCGCACCGCGCACGAGCTGGTCGAGGGCGCCTACGAGTGGTTATTCGTGAAGAGCGGCCTGCTCGACTGGATGAGCCAGGCATCGGCACGTGCCCGCGCGCCCAGCCATGGCGATGCCCGGGACTTGCGTTACTCCATCAGCCAGGTCTACGTCTGGAGCGAGAACTACCTGATCGCCGCCGCATTCACGACGCTGACGTTCATCGTCCGGTTGCTGGTCCTGGTGCTGACGCTGCCGCTGTTCGTGCTGGCGGCTTTCGTCGGCCTGGTCGATGGTCTGGTGCGGCGCGACATTCGCAAGTTCGGCGCGGGTCGCGAGTCGGGTTTCGTCTACCACCGCGCCAAGGCGAGCCTGATGCCACTGGCCGTCCTGCCGTGGATCATCTACCTCACCTTGCCCATCAGCGTGCATCCGTTACTGGTGCTGCTGCCGAGCGCGACGCTGCTTGGGCTGGCGGTGAACATCACCGCGGCCAACTTCAAGAAATACTTGTAATCGCCAACCAGTGCGTGGCGGCGCTTGAAATCCCCCTGCGGACTGCACATGCTGCCGACCGAGGTACAGGTCGAACAGAGGATTAGCGCTTACGACGCGGTGGTGCCAGCAGCTCCGACCGTCCGATCGTCACACCCGACTTCTCTGCGGGCTCGGGGTCGGAGAACCCCGCCGCCGCGATGGCAACCTCCAGCCCCCTGAATTGCACCGCCCGTTTGGGATCGCGCAGTGACGACATGCCTTGGTTCCACGCATGCACCATCTGCTTGGCAACGGCGTGCCAGCGCGGCTCGTTCCTGGCCGCCTCGATCACCTCCTCACCCACGATCACGGCCGATTCGCACAGGCGCTCGATCATCTCGGCATAGCGCCGTGGTGCGATGCCCAACCGCGCATTGAAGAATCGCTCCAGCGTCTTCCCCGCCGCCCAGGTCTGGCGGCCGTCGATGGGCAGACCCGGAGGGTTGTTCGCGTAACGCGGGTAAGCCTGTGTCGTCACGATATCGTAGACAGGTGTGTAGCCCACGTCAGTCAGCGAGGTGTAGTACAACGCGATGTTCTTTGCATGACAGTCGGCGTTGCGCACCACGTAGTTGATCAGCAGGTGCCAGCCGAGCTGCTCCAATTGCGCGCGTACCTGCGCTGCCGGCAGATAGGCGCGCGTGGCATTGAGGATCTTCTCGGTGGTGGTCGCGTACTTCTCGTGTGGCGGCAAACCCAGCAGGCCACAAGCGTCTTCGAGCCCGTGGGTGGGAACGCCGCGCTCATCGACGTCGAAGCGCTCGACCACCAGCACGCGACCGTCGTCGGACATGCGCGTCTTGGCAACCGGCACGACATTGAGCCGCTCCAGCACACGCATGCTGTAGAACTCGTTGAAACCGAGATAAGGCGTACTGTCGTCCGAGCCCTTGATAATGTGATGGCTGGTGCGCAGCGTGGGTTTACCCAGCGGATCGGTCACGCCAGACAGAGCGTCTTGTGGTGCGATGAATTTGGGCACCACGCCCGAGATCGACGCGCGCGCGTAGCGGCGCACCAGCGCGGCGAAGTGCTCGGTGGTGTTATCGGCTGTCAGCAGACGCTCGACCTGCAGCGGTTCCATATCGGCCCCCGGCGTGCCGCCTTCGGGCGTGAGCGTGACCCGCCCGATACCCATGCCCCCGACCACGGCCAGCAACGACAGATCGGTGCCATCGAGCAGCGGACCGAACTCCTCTCGAATGATGCCGAGCAGATATCCTTCGGGCAGGTTCTGGCGGAAGAAGGGATGCAGGTCGCGCGGCCAGCGCCAGGGTTCCTCGCGCACCGGCATGGTCAGGCTGACGAAATCGGCTGGATCGGTGCCGGGAAGGTACTTCAGGACGTACTCGTCACGCTCACGATAGAGCTGGGCCGTCGTCTTGCCGCCGACCTGCACGTCAAGCCTCATGAGCATCACCTCGGCGTTGTTCGGCCAGGATGTCCTCTACCGTGCGCACATGGCCGGGCCTCACGAGTTTCAGGTCGTAGCCAGTCGCTTCGAGCAAGCGAACCAGGATCGATACGCTCATGTCACCCTTGGCCAGGGTCTCCATACGGGCTACCGTAGAACGTGCAACGCCGGCCCGCTGAGCGAGTTCTTCCTGGCTCAGGTCGGCCTCCCGGCGAGCAGTTTTGAGCATCTCGGAGACATCAGAAAGCGTTGTCACTGTAGCCCCCAGGCATCAAAATGATTCTATAAAGGCAATAATGTAGCCCAAAAGGCACAAAAACAAAAATTACTCACATACCCCAATCCGCATTGAGCGCCAACCTACCCCAGCCGTTCACCCCTGTCCCGGCATGATCCGTTCGAGGCTCGACGTGATCGAGCACAGCCACCGACGCCGCGCCTGCGTAGCCAACAAGCCGATCATGACCAATCCCGCATTCATTGCGGCATCAACCTCAATACATGAAGAACATTTCGCCATTGCTCGCACATCGTGGATTGGCAAATGTCGATGCGACCTCTCTCACCAGCCGACAGGCACCACACGCCCGGTCTGACCCTGGCACTGCTGCTCGGCCTATGCTTTTCCGGCCACGCCTGCGCCGACGACGCCACGCCCGAGCACGCCCGACTCGCCGCCGTGCTGCGTCAGCTCGACAGCATCGAACGGCTCGTCGCACAGCAAGCCGCCCAACCGCCCGATGAACGCGCCCGCTACCACTTCGACTATGCCCGCCTGAGCGCCGACCTAGAGCGCATGCGCGCCGGCATCCGCGACTACCTGAGCCCATCGCGTGCCCAACCGCGCGACCCCGCCGTGCTGCTCGGCGACTACCGCCAGAGCGTAACCCCGCCTCCCGAAGCGGAAGCCGCGCCATGAACGCCGCGCAGACCGCCGCCTTCCAGGCCAACAGCGGCATCACCCCTTCCGATGTGTCGATCGTGCTGATCGGTGCGGTGTTCGCCGTGCTGCTCGTATGGGGCGTCTGGGCGATGCGCTCGGCCTACGCCGGCTGGGCCGATCAACAGCTTTCCCAACGTCAGTTCCTGGTCGTCGTGGTGCGCTTTGTCGTGCTGTACCTCGCGCTGACCTTTTTCCTGCTCTCGTAAGAGGTCGCCACCATGAAGCCGCTCTCCCGTATCTGCCGCTCCCACCACCTCGCTCAGCTGGCCGCGCTGCCGATGCTTGCCGCACTGGCACCGCTCGCCCAGGCCGATCTGCCCACCCTGGAAAGCCCATCGCGCGGCACTGGCACGGGCATCATGCAAACGCTGCAGAACTACGGCTACGACATCGTGATGCTCATTGCGCTGCTCGTGGTCGCCTCGATGTTCGTCGGCGTGTGCTACCACGCCTACACCCGTTATGCCGAAATCCACATCGGTCGCTCCACCTGGGGCCAGTTCGGCCTGACCGTGGCCGTTGGCGCAGTCCTGCTGGTGGTCGGCATCTGGCTGCTGACCGAAGCCATCGGCGTTCTCTGAGCCGAGGATGCCGGCATGACTGAAGACATCCGCCCGGACGGGACGGTGGTGTTCCTGCCCCACCGGCTCAACCGTCACCCGGTGGTGGTTCGCGGGCTGACGGCGAATGAACTGTGGGTCTGCGCGGGGTCGTCGAGCGTGATCGGCTTCGCAATTGGAATTCCGCTGGCGGTCCTGTTCGCGACGATTGCCATCGTCCCCACGACCGTCCTACTGGCGGTCAGCGCGGGGATTTTCATCGGGGGCGGTACGCTGCGCCGACTCAAGCGGGGCCGCCCAGAAACCTGGCTGTACCGGCAGTTGCAGTGGGAAATCGCCGTTCACCTGCCGCTCCTCGCCCCATTCAGCGGCGGCCACACACTGGTGATTCGCTCCGGCTGCTGGACTACACGCAGGAGCAAAGCGCGGTGAGCCGGTTCAAGAACGAAGTGCTGCGACTCGAAGCCCACATCAAGACCCTGCGCATCGGGGCCGGCGTGCTGGTGGTACTGGCGCTGGTCATGGGCGTCGGCTGGTGGAGCGCACCGCGCGACCTGACCATTCATGTGCCGCCTGATCTGCGCTCAGGCAGTACGCGCAAGTGGTGGGAAGTGCCGCCCGAAAGCGTCTACGCCTTCACCTTCTATGTGTTCCAGCAGCTCAACCGCTGGCCCACCAACGGCGAGGAGGATTACGCGCGCAACCTGCACGCGCTCTCGCCGTACTTCACCCCGGCCTGCCGCGCCTTTCTGCAGGCCGACTACGACTACCGCCGCAACACCGGCGAACTGCGTCAGCGGGTGCGCGGCATCTACGAGATTCCGGGGCGCGGCTACGGCGACAACCCCAGCGCACGGGTGCGGGTCCTGTCCGAGCGGGACTGGGTGGTGACGCTCGATATCAGCGCGGACGAGTACCACGGTGCGGAACAGGTCAAGCGGGCGCTGGTGCGCTACCCGATCAAAGTCGTGAGCGTGGATGTCGATCCGGCACGCAACCCGTTCGGTCTCGCGCTCGACTGCTACGAGGCAGCTCCACAGCGCATCGCCACTCCCGCACCGGAGACACCCGCCCGCAGTGGCCTGGTGCAGCAAGGAGAAACGCCATGAAATATCGAGCTCTCACCTGGCTGAGCACGCTGGCCATGCTGACGACGCCCATCGCGCACGCGGTGGAAATCCTGCGTTGGGAACGCCTGCCGCTTGCCGTACCGCTCGTGGTCGGCCAGGAACGCATCGTCTTCGTCGAGCGCAACATCCGCGTCGGCGTACCCACATCGGTCGACAACCGCCTGCGCGTGCAAAGCGCCGCCGGTGCGATCTATCTGCTGGCCAGCGAACCCATCGAGCCGGTACGGCTGCACCTGCAGGACGCCGATACCGGCACCGTACTCCTGCTCGACATCGCCGCCGAGCCTGCTCAAGAGGGCCAGCCGCCCCTGGAGCCGGTGCGCATCATTGAGGCCGCGTCAGCCGCCGCACGCAGCGATACAAGCGAAACCGGAGACGCCGCCACGGCTGCCCTGCCCGTGCGCGAGACGCCGCAGCCCGTCATTCTGACCCGCTTCGCGGCGCAGAACCTCTACGCACCGCTGCGTACCGTCGAACCCGTGCCGGGTGTCACGCGCGCAACCCTGCGCCGCGACCTGCCGCTGGACACGCTGCTGCCAACACTGCCGGTACAGGCCCAAGCGCTCGCGGCATGGCGTCTGGACAATCTGTGGGTCAGTGCCGTGCGCCTGCGCAACAGCGCCTCGCACTGGCTCGACCTGGACCCACGCGCGCTACAAGGCCACTTCCTTACCGCAACCTTCCAGCATTCGACACTGGGGCCGAGCGGCACGCCGGACGACACCACCGTCGTCTACCTCGTCACCCGTGGGCATGGGCTGACGCAAGCTCTGCTGCCGACCATTGCGCCCGTCGATTCCTCCCTCAACCTGCCGGCATCGAAAGCAACCGGCTTCGATGGCGGAGGCAGTGATGCACAGTAACGGTCTGCTGAAGTGGTTGATGATCCCGATAGCACTGTTGTTGGTATTCGTTGGCGTCAAGCTGTTCTCCAGCAATAGCGACACCCCTACCCCACAGGAGGCCGACAGCCACCTGACACCCGAGGAAGCCAAGGCGCTTGGCATCGACGGCGACACCCCACGCGATACCGTCGCGACCTTGGTTGCACAAGTCCGCCAACTGCGCACCGAATTGCAGACCGCACTGGGCGACAACAAGACCCAGCGCCAGGAGAACGAACGGCTGCGCCAGCGCGAGGGTGCCATCGATCAGCGCATCCAGAGCGCGCTCGAAAACGAACGCAACCAGCTGCATCAGGACCGAGAACAAGTCGCCAGCGAGAGGCAGCAAACCCAGGGCCTGCTACAGCAGTTGCAGCAGCGCCTCGATAGCATCGGTAAGAGTGACCCCGCCGACCTGCCGGTGGGCCTGGGGCTGGAGCCGGGTGATAGCCTGGGTGGCGACGCGCTGCGGTGGGTCGAGCCGGATGATCGGCGCGACGATGGCAAGCAGCGCACCTCCGGCACCACCGGCGGCCCCAGTTTCCCGACCAGCTTCGGGCCGGCGCAGAAGACCCTCGAAACCGCAGCCACCTCTGCTGTCGACGCCGGCCGCCGCACGGCGGGCGTACCGGACACGACGGCCGTCTACACCGTGCCGACCAACGCCACGCTTATGGGCTCGATCGCCATGACGGCACTGATCGGCCGCGTGCCGATCGATGGCACCGTCAACGATCCATATCCGTTCAAGGTTTTAATCGGGCGGGACAACCTCACCGCGAACGGCATCGACATTCCCGACGTGGCCGGTGCCGTGGTCAGCGGCACCGCCTCCGGTGACTGGACTCTATCCTGCGTACGCGGACAGATCCGTTCAGTCACCTTCGTCTTCGAGGACGGCACGATCCGCACCATCCCGAAAGACGACGATCGCGGTAGCAACCGCCAACAGAGCAGCACCAACAACACGCAGGACGGCATGGGCTGGATCAGCGACCCGCATGGCATCCCCTGCGTCAGCGGCCAACGGCGCAGCAATGCACAGCAGTACCTCGGCACGCAGGCCCTGATCACCGCCGCCGGCGCGGGCGTCGCGTCGCTGATCGACTCCGACAGCGGCCAGGTCTCCTACATGAGCAGCGACGGCACCATCGGCACCGTGGGCATCGGCGCGAACGAAGCCATGGGCCGCATCCTCGCCGGTGGCGTGCAAGACATGTCCGCCTGGGTGAACAAGCTCTACGGCCAGGCGTTCGCCGCGGTGTACGTCAAGCCTGGTGCAAAAGTGGCCGTGCATCTCGAAGAACCCCTGACCATCGACTACGACCCGAAAGGTCGCCGCGTCGATCACCGCCTTGGAGGACTGCCCCATGCGCAGGAACTGGACTGACGGCCTGGTGCTGCTGACCATTGCCACCGTGCTCGCTGGCTGCGCCACCAGCAAGGAAGACCTGCTGCCACACGACGACACCACGATGCTCGATATCTGGAACGTCGAGACCGGCGGCGGCACCGCCCGGCAACTGCTCGATACGCGCCAAGCCCTGCGCCGACCGCTGAGCGAGGCCGACGTACAGGCCGTACAGGCCCGCTATACGCGCACGGCGCAGAACGAGATCTACCGGCAGTTCCACCGGCTGCCGAACCCCGATCTGCTGATGTACGTGTTCCCGCATCTGGCCGGCAGCGACCCGGTGCCGGTACCCGGCTACACCACTCTGTTCCCCCTGTATCAGCGGGTGCAGTACGCACTGCCTGGCGAACGGGTGGAGGACTACTGATGGCCTGGCCCCTGTTCAAGTGCCGGCCGCAGGCCGAGGAACCTGCGCCGCCTGCTGATGCCTGGACTCGTCACATCGAGGCGCTGCGCGCCCACGGCATTGCCGAACCCGGCACCGCGCCCACCTCGCGGCGGCCAGCCACCCAAGCCGACGAGCAGGCGCTGTACGACATGGCACCCTCGTTCGTCGATTTGCTGCCGTGGGTGGAATACCTGCCCGAGTCGGGGTGCGTGTTGCTGGAGGACGGCACCTCGGTGGCGGCATTTTACGAACTGCTCCCGGTCGGCACTGAGGGACGTGAACCCGACTGGCTGCTTCAGGTCCGCGACACCCTGGAGAACGTACTGCAGGACTCATTCGACGAACTGGAGGACAACCCCTGGGTCGTGCAGCTCTACGCCCAGGACGACACCAGTTGGGATCGCTACCTCGATGAGCTGCGCGGCTACATCCAACCCCGCGCCCAGGGCACAGCCTTCACCGAGTTCTACCTGCGCTTCTTCGGCCACCACCTGCAGGCCATCGCCAAGCCGGGTGGGCTGTTCGAAGACAGCACCGTCACCCGCCTGCCCTGGCGCGGCCAGGTGCGACGCACGCGGCTGGTCGTCTACCGCCGTGTCGGCCAGGCACCGCAGCGCCGCGGGCAGACGCCCGAACAGGCCCTCAACCGGGTCTGCGACCGCCTCGTCGGCGGGCTGGCCCATGCCGGCGTGCGCGCCCGACGCCTTGGCGCGGTAGACATCCACGCCTGGTTGCTGCGCTGGTTCAACCCCAATCCGACCCTGCTCGGCAACACCGCCGAAGACCGCGAGCGGTTCTATGCACTGACCCGCTACCCGGACGAACAGGAGCCCGGCGAAATCGAGCTGGCCAGCGGCACGGATTTCAGCCAGCGGTTGTTCTTCGGCCAGACGCGCTCGGATGCCGCTCAGGGCCTGTGGTACTTCGACGGGATGCCGCACCGCGCAATCGCCGTCGATCGCCTGCGCACCCCGCCATTGACCGGCCACGTCACTGGCGAAACCCGCAAGGGCGACGCGATCAACGCGCTGTTCGACCAAATGCCCGAAGACACGCTGATGTGTCTCACCCTCGTCATCACCCCGCAGGATGTACTCGAAGCGCACCTGAACCACCTCGGCCGCAAGGCCGTGGGCGACACCCTGGCCTCGGAGCAGACCCGCGCCGATGTGCAGCAGGCCCGTGGCCTGATCGGCAGCGCCTACAAGCTGCACCGGGGCGCACTCACCTTCTACCTGCGCGGCCGCGACACGGCGGAACTGGAGGCCCGCGGCCTGCAACTCGGCAACGTGCTGCTCGGTGCCGGGCTGCAGCCGGTGCGCGAAGAGGACGAAGTGGCACCACTCAACACTTATCTGCGCTGGTTGCCTTGCGTCTACGACCCGGCGAAAGACCCACGCCAGTGGTACACACAACTGATGTTCGCCCAGCATGCGGCCAATCTGGCACCGTTGTGGGGGCGCAGCCAGGGCACGGGCCATCCGGGTATCACCTTGTTCAACCGCGGTGGCGGCACCCTCACCTTCGATCCGCTGAACCGTCTCGATCGGCAGATGAACGCGCATCTTTTCCTCGTGGGGCCGACCGGCTCCGGCAAGAGCGCGACCCTCAACAACCTGCTCAACCAGGTCACCGCCATTTATTGGCCGCGTCTGTTCATAGTCGAGGCTGGCAACAGCTTCGGCCTGTTCGGCGACTTCGCGGTACGCTTGCCTGACCCTGCCCTGACCCTGATGGCCGCCTTCGTCGGGCTGGTGGGCGGCACGGTGCGCCGGGACATCCGCCGCTTCGGCGCGGGACGCGAGTCGTGTTCATCTATCACCGCGCAATGCCCAGCCTGACCCCCGCTGGCCGTGCTGCCGTGGGTGACTTACCTGGCACTTCCAGTCAGTGTGGACCCGCTGCTGATCCTGCTGCTAGCCCAAAGGCTCGTCGATCAGCAATCCGATGCCCAGCATATGCTTCATCCAAAAATTGTGGACCCTGTTGAGGATGCCTATAAATACCCATTGATGCGTCGACTTTGTATCACCACCGTCAGCGCGTCCAATGCATCATGTTGCCCTCGGCCAGGGCGAAACCCACATGGGCCCAGATTTCCACATTCGTAGAGCTTGATCTTTAGCGGCAACATCCTACAAGTTGGTAGTAGAGCGTGCGATTGTTCATGTGCCCTCGGCGGTGGTCGCTTGGGTAATATCCTTCTGCCGAACGGGCGTGCTGTTGCGCCATGAGACCAGCAGCACGCCCGCCAGTACCAGGCCGGCACCGGCCAGTTGCGCGAGGGAGACCGGCTCCGAGAGCAGATGCCAACCGAAGAAAATCGTGAGTATCGGGCCTAATGTGCCTATCAGTACGGTGCGTGCGGCACCGATATTGCGAACTGCGGCCGACTGCCAGAATACCGGCAGTACCGTCGAGAACAGCGCCATCGCCGCGGCATACATATAGACCGGCGCGGGCTGAATCAAGGTGGAAAATGGCTGGGTGGCGAGGAAGTGCAGCTGCGTGGCGACGGTGGAAACTATGATCGCCAGCGCGGTGAAGCGCAGGGCGCCAAGGCGATGCACCGCGATCTCGGCCCCGGCGCTATAGAACGCGTAGGATATCGCGGAGCCGAAGACGAAAGCCGCGCCGATCAGCACGGCGTTGCTATTTTCCGCCACATGCAAATCGTGGGCGAACGCCAAGCCAATGCCGACATAGGATAGCAACAACGCAGCCACTTGGCGTCTATCCAGGTGTTTGCCCATGGCGAGGACGCCGATCAGTACGGTAATGGTCGGGTAGATGAGCAGAATCAAGCGCTCGAGCGCGGCGGAAATGTACTGCAGGCCGATAAAGTCGAGGATACTGGCACCGTAGTAGCCAAGCAGGCCCAGCGAGATCAGCAGGCCCCAATCATTACGCGTAAGCGGCGGGTGAGAGCAGCGCAGCGAAAGGCTGATCCAGAGTACGACCGGCAACGTAAAGGTCATGCGCAGGGTCAGCAGTGTGACCGCATCCACAGGAGCGGCGGCGTAGGCCAACTTGACGAAAATCGCCTTAAAGGAAAAACCAAGGGCCGCAAGGATCGCCAGTGCGATGCCTAGTCGTTCGGCCGGCCACATTTTCCACGGCATAGCAGATAAATTCCGGAGAGTTGTCTTGAGTTTTACGTGCGGGTGTATATAAAGGCCCATTCCTGCTACTTATAAACTGCCCTACTTACACTATAACATGGCGGCGGCAAAAACTGAGTGCAACACCTGACCTTTCCGGTACGGTGCTGCCCCTATGTCTTATTCCGAACTCAGCGTTGAAGAGCGCGCCACCATTCAAGTCGGTTATGCCCAAGGCTTCAGTCTGCGTAGGATTGCCT
>JBFKAF010000003.1:0-33390 GCA_041621735.1 Pseudomonas sp. | reverse complement strand
GCCAGCAGGCCCTGGTCGAACGGCGGGTTCTTCTCAACTTCACAGAACTGCGGCTTGTCGGCCGGGATATGCTCGCTGCCCAGCAGCGGACTGAGATCCAGCTGGTTCTGCTTGGCGGTTTCGCCCGGCAATACTTCGAGCAGGTCGGTACGCCCGATCAACTCGCCGAGACTGCTCACGCCGAGTTTGGCCAGCCACTCACGGGTCTCTTCGGCGACGTAGGTGAAGAAGTTCACCACCATGTCGACCGTGCCGATGTAGTGGTCCTTACGCAGTTTTTCATTCTGCGTGGCGACACCGGTGGCGCAGTTGTTCAAGTGGCAGATGCGCAGGTATTTGCAGCCCAGGGCAATCATCGGCGCGGTACCGAAACCGAAGCTCTCGGCACCGAGGATGGCGGCCTTGATCACGTCGAGGCCGGTCTTCAAACCACCGTCGGTCTGCACCCGTACCTTGCCGCGCAAATCGTTGCCACGCAGGGTCTGGTGGGTCTCGGCCAGGCCCAGTTCCCACGGCGCACCGGCGTATTTGATCGAACTCAACGGCGAAGCGCCGGTGCCACCGTCGTAACCGGAGATGGTGATCAGGTCGGCATAGGCTTTGGCCACACCGGCGGCGATAGTGCCGACACCGGCTTCCGAAACCAGCTTGACCGAGACCAGCGCCGCCGGATTGACCTGCTTGAGGTCATAGATCAGCTGCGCAAGATCCTCGATCGAATAGATGTCATGGTGCGGCGGCGGCGAGATCAGGGTCACGCCCGGCACCGCGTAGCGCAGCTTGGCGATCAGACCATTGACCTTGCCTCCCGGTAACTGCCCGCCCTCACCGGGCTTGGCGCCTTGGGCCACCTTGATCTGCAGCACTTCGGCGTTGACCAGGTACTCCGGCGTCACACCGAAACGACCAGTTGCCACCTGCTTGATCTTCGAACTGCGCACGGTGCCATAACGGGCCGGGTCTTCACCGCCCTCACCGGAGTTGGAGCGCGCGCCCAGGCGGTTCATTGCCTCGGCGATCGCCTCGTGGGCTTCCGGCGACAAGGCGCCGAGCGAGATACCCGCGGAGTCGAAGCGCTGGAGAATCGCCGCCATCGGCTCGACCTGGTCGAGGCTCAATGGCTGCTCGGCCAACTTGAGCTTGAGCAGGTCGCGGATCATCGATACCGGACGGGTGTCGACCAGTGCACTGTATTCCTTGTACTTCTCGTAGCTGCCCTGCTGTACAGCAGCCTGCAGGGTACTGACCACATCCGGATTGTAGGCGTGGTACTCGCCACCGTAGACGAACTTGAGCAGACCACCTTGCTGGATCGGCTTGCGGGCGCTCCAAGCTTCATTGGCCAGCAGCTTCTGTTCCGCCTCGAGATCGACGAAACGCGCGCCCTTGATCCGGCTCGGTACGCCACGGAAGCTCAGGTCGACCACCTCATCGGACAGACCGATGGCCTCGAACAACTGCGCACCGCGGTAAGAGGCAGCCGTGGAGATGCCCATCTTCGAGAGGATCTTCAACAATCCCTTGGTGATGCCTTTGCGATAATTCTTGAATACTTCATACAGATCGCCGAGCACTTCGCCGGTACGGATCAGATCACCCAGCACTTCATACGCCAGGAACGGATAGACCGCCGAGGCGCCAAAACCGAGCAGCACGGCATAGTGATGCGGATCACGCGCAGTAGCCGTCTCGACCAGGATGTTGCAATCGCAGCGCAGGCCTTTTTCCACCAGACGGTGATGCACCGCCCCGACAGCCAAAGCGGCATGCACCGGCAATTTGCCCGGGGCGATGTGACGATCGCTGAGCACCAGCAGCACTTTGCCACCGCGCACGGCTTCTTCGGCCTGATCGGCGATATTGCGCACCGCATTTTCCAGGCCCATCGACTCCTCGTAGTTGAGGTCGATGATCTGCCGCTCGAAGCCAGGTGTTTCGAGGTTCAGCAGGGTCCGCCATTTGGCCGGGGAAATGATCGGCGAGCTGAGGATCACCCGCGTGGCATGCGCCGGCGACTCATCGAAGATATTGCGCTCGGCACCGAGGCAGACCTCGAGCGACATGACGATGGCCTCACGCAACGGGTCGATCGGCGGGTTGGTGACCTGCGCGAACTGCTGACGGAAGTAGTCATAGGGCGAACGCACGCGCTGCGACAGCACCGCCATCGGCGTGTCGTCGCCCATGGAGCCGACGGCTTCCTGGCCCTGCTCGGCCAACGGCCGCAGTACCTGATCACGCTCCTCGAAGGTGACCTGGTACATCTTCATGTATTGCTTGAGCTGATCGGCATCGTAGAACGCCGAACCATGGTCGTTATCTTCCATGGTCGCCTGGATACGCAGGGCATTCTTGCGCAGCCACTGCTTATAGGGGTGCCGCGACTTCAGGCGGTTGTCGATGTCATCGGTGCTCAGCACCTGGCCGGTCTCGGTATCCACCGCGAGAATCTGTCCTGGGCCGACCCGGCCCTTGGCGATCACGTCCGCAGGCGCGTAGCCCCACACGCCGATTTCCGAGGCGAGGGTGATGTAGCCGTTCTTGGTGGTCACCCAACGCGCCGGGCGCAGACCATTGCGATCGAGCAGACAGACGGCGTGGCGGCCATCGGTCAGCACCACGCCGGCCGGACCGTCCCACGGCTCCATGTGCATGGAGTTGTACTCGTAGAAGGCACGCAGGTCCGCATCCATGGTGTCGACGTTCTGCCAGGCTGGCGGAACGATCATGCGCACGCCACGGAACAGGTCGATACCACCGGTAACCATCAGCTCGAGCATGTTGTCCATGCTCGAGGAGTCGGAGCCGACACGGTTGACCAGCGGGCCCAGTTCATCCAGGTCGCCGATCAAGTCGTTGGCGAATTTGGTGCGCCGCGCCTGGGCCCAGTTGCGGTTGCCGGTGATGGTGTTGATCTCACCGTTATGCGCAAGAAAGCGGAAGGGCTGCGCCAGCGGCCACTTCGGCAGAGTGTTAGTGGAGAAACGCTGGTGGAATACGCAGATCGCCGTCTGCAGGCGCTCATCACCCAGATCGGGGTAGAACTGCTGCAGGTCGGCCGGCATCATCAGGCCTTTATAGATGATGGTCTTGTGCGAGAAGCTGCAGATGTAGTGCTCGCTGTCAGCCGCATTGGTCACCGAAGAGCGGCGACGGGCACTGAACAGCTTGATCGCGAACTCCTGATCGCTGAGCCCCTCGCCTTCGATGAACACTTGTTCGATCTGCGGCAGCCGCTCCAAGGCCAGGCGGCCGAGCACGCTGGTGTCGATCGGAACCTTGCGCCAGCCGACCAGCTTCAGACCGGCAGCCAAGATCTCACGATTCATGTTCTCGCGAGCGACCTCGGCTTTATCGGCGTCCTGATTAAAAAACACCATGCCGACGGCGTACTGTTTCGCCAGTTCGACCGCAAAATGCTTCTGGGCCATGGCACGCAGAAAAGCATCGGGCTTCTGGATCAACAAACCACAGCCATCGCCGGTTTTGCCATCGGCGTTGATCCCACCGCGGTGGGTCATGCAGGTCAGCGCTTCAATAGCGGTCTGCAGCAGGTGATGGCTTGCCTCGCCCTGCATATGGGCAATCAGGCCGAAGCCGCAGTTATCCTTGAACTCATCAGGATGGTACAAACCTGCTTTCATAGGGACTCTCACCAGGCAGCCTTTTAACAAGGCAAATTGCTTATAATTCAGTTACTTACCGTGCGCACAGAGCAAAGCCTCAGCTTTGCGCAGGCAAAAGGGAGGTTATTGTACATATCCGTCTAGGCCGTCACAAATCTTCGCGACGACCTACTGAAATTTTATGTCGCTAAAGCGAAGGAACTGACCAAAGGGTCGTGCTACCAACCCTGCAGTCACAGAGTGCGAACAACCATCGATCATCGAGCTTGGGCGATCTCATGCTTGATGCTGGCAAAGGTCCGCGGCCACGGCTTACCAGCCTGCAACTTGGCTGGCAACTCCTTGAGCGCCGCCTGAGCGGCTGCGTGGGAGGAGAAGCTGCCATAGGTCACGACGTAGAGTGCCTGCCCTTGATGCTGCTTCTTGAAATAGTGGTACTCCGCCCCCTGCTCATGCACAAAGGCCTGCGCACTACGCTCGACACGCGCGCCAAAAATTTGCAGGGTATAACGCGAACCCGCCTGCGCCCCATACCAGTCAGACGCCAACACAGCCTTGGTCGGTGGCACTGCGGGCACCGTCGGCTTCACCACTGGCTCAGGCTTTGGCGCCTGCACCACGGGAACCGGCACCTCGGCCTTGACCGCAGCAACAGCAGGAGCAGGAGCAGGAGCAGGCAGCGGACGCTCATCCACCTGCACATCGGCTGCGCTCTCACGCCCTGCCACATCGGCCTCCTCAGCCCCGGTCAAACCGGCTGCCTGAGCCAATGGCTCGCGAATTACCGGCTGCGCCTCGCCAACCAGCGGTAGCGGTAAAGGCTGATTGGCACCCGCGAACTCAATGGCAGGAGGATTCGTATCGGCCGCATCAGAAGCCGAATCGAGCACTGTAGGCGCAACGTCTTGATCGAGTGGCAACTGCGCCACAGTCGGCATCACCACCTCACCACCTGAGCGCCCCTGCATCATCCAGGCAGCCAACACCCCAAGCCCCACTACAGCCAATGCCAGCAAGTGCTTTTTCGGCAGGCTGAGTGGAAATCCAGATCGCTTAGCCGCCCCTCGCTGAGCCAACATAGTCTCAACCAAGGTCTCGCGAGCCACCTGATTAATCAGCCCAGGCCACGCCTCGGACTGCACATGAATAGCGGCGAGCTGCTCATCGGTAAAGACCTCTAGCCCACGCCCCGCCCCCTCAAGTCGCTGAGCCAGGTACTCGCGCGACTCATCTTCGCTATAAGGCTGCAGCTCGATGACATGGAAGCACTCCCCGCCCTCGGCCAATGATTCCAGGCGCGAAATCAAACCAGGCTCGGAAAATAGAAACACATGCAGTCGACCCTCGGCATTGCCTGCGGCCAGCGCCAGCAGACTGGCCACGGCAGCTTCACTCAGCTGCTCCGCATCATCGACCAGCAAATAGACCTCTTGCCCAGTCAGCGCCAACTGCCCAGCCTGAGCCAAAATCGCCCGCAGCTCAGGCTGCTGCACCTGCAAGCCTTGCGCCACCTGACGTAACACTGCACCGGAGTCAGCAGCGCCCTGCCCACTAATCACGACACTCTGCACCGTCTGTTTATTGGTGCTGGCCACCAGGGCCTGTCGCAGCAGGGTTTTGCCACTCCCTTGCGGGCCACTCACGACCAGCAACAGTTGACTGTAACGAGCCAGGTGATGCAACTGTCCGAGCACCGGCTTCCGCTGGGCCGGAAAAAACTTGAAGCCCGGCACGCGCGCCGCAAAAGGGTCGTGACTGAATTGATAGTGCTCGAGAAAGGCCTCGTCAGCATGCAAACTGGTCATGGTGCACTCATTAGTGTTTTAACTGATCCACCAGCGCAGCGTAATCTGCACTGAGCGTGGCATTCAAAATTTCACGCGGGAACTCACTGGTGACCACCGCCTCCCCCATGCGCCGCAACAACACCAGCCGCAACTGACCATCCAGCACCTTCTTGTCGACTGCCATATGCTCGAGGAAATGCTCCGGCGTCATATCTTTTGGTGGCACGACCGGCAAACCCGCAGCCTGAAACAAACGGATGACCCTATCGCGCTCGGCAATGGTGATCCAACCCATCCGCATAGACATCTCCACTGCCATCACCGTACCGGCCGCCACCGCCTCGCCATGCAGCCAGACGCCGTAACCCTGATGCGTTTCAATGGCATGCCCAAAAGTATGCCCAAGGTTAAGCGTGGCACGCACCCCAGACTCCCGCTCATCGGCGCCAACCACTCGCGCCTTGGCTGCGCAGGAGCGCTCGACCGCAGCAGTCAAGACCGACTGATCGAGAGCGCGCAATGCGGACATGTTTTCTTCGAGCCAACCGACAAAGGGCTCATCACAAATCAAGCCATACTTGATCACTTCAGCCAGTCCCGCCGAAAGCTCACGACTAGGCAAAGTGGCCAAGCTTGCGGTATCAATCAATACGGCTTGCGGCTGATAAAAAGCCCCAACCATATTTTTTCCGAGCGGGTGATTGATTCCAGTCTTGCCACCAACCGACGAGTCGACCTGCGACAGCAAGGTAGTCGGGACCTGAATGAAGTTGACCCCACGCTGATAGCAGGCCGCGGCAAAACCTGCCATATCGCCGACCACCCCGCCGCCTAACGCCACCACAGTGGTGCGCCGGTCATGCCGAGCACCGAGCAAGCCATCGAAAATTGTCTGCAAGGTTTCCCAATTTTTGAATGCCTCCCCATCCGGCAAGACAATCGAAGTCACCGCGTACCCGGCAAGCGCAGTTTCGAGCGTACCGAGGTAAAGCGGCGCCACAGTTTCATTGGTCACGATGGCGACTTGTCGCCCCGCGATGTGTGGCGCCAACAAATCGGTCTGAGCCAACAAATCGGCACCAATATAAATGGGATAACTGCGTTCGCCGAGATCGACGTGAAGAGTTTGCATGGAGCCCCCGGAGTCAAAAGGGACTTAGGATAGCGCAGTTCTGCCTGCGCTTTAACGGGGAGCGAGCGCCTCGAGGCGCTCTAGTATTTCCTGCACAACCAAACGAGGTGGACGCTCATCGGTCTCGACAATAACGTCTGCAATTTCACGGTACAACGGATCGCGAATCGCCAGCAAATCACGGAGCACCTTGCCCGGGTCTCCCGCACGTAACAGAGGTCGATTACGATCACGCGAGGTCCGGTCCAACTGCTGCTCAACCGAAGCATGCAGGTACACGACCCGCCCCCCCTGCTTCAAGGCCGCACGGTTTTCTGGCCGCATGACCGCACCACCGCCGGTAGCCAGAACCATGCCATCCAAGTCGCATAGTGCGGCTATCACCGCCTGCTCGCGCTCACGAAAGCCCTGCTCTCCCTCGACATCGAAGATCCAGGGAATATCGGCCCCCGTACGCTGCTCAATCTCCTTATCGGAGTCTTTGAAAGGCAAGCGCAACTCTTTAGCAAGCAAACGCCCGATGGTGCTTTTACCAGCCCCCATCGGGCCAACGAGGATCAAATTTCGCACTAAATCAACGACTCACAGCAATGGCCTGGTTGTTCATGATACGCGGCGTGAGGAAAACCAGCAGCTCGGATTTGCTATTCCTGACAACATCCCGTCTGAACAAAGCCCCAACAAACGGGATATCCCCCAGCAGCGGAACTTTATCAACCGACTTGCTCTGCGTGTTCGAAAAAACGCCACCAATTACAATAGTCTCACCGTCAGCCACCAACACTTTGGCATTGACCTCATTCTTACTTATCGCAGGAACGCCCTGACTGGCCGCAGCGTTAGAAAAGTCCGGAGCGTCCTTAGTAACTTTGACCTCTATGATAATACGATTATCTGGCGTGATCTGGGGAGTCACCTCTAACGACAAGGCAGCCTCTTTGAATGAAGTAGTCGCGGCACCACTTGAGCTCGCCTCCCGATAAGGCACCTCAGAACCCTTCAGAATTTTCGCAGTTTCTTTATCAGAAGTAACTACTTTTGGCTGCGAGACAACCTCACCATTGCCTGTCTTTTCCATGGCGGACAGCTCGAGATCCAACAGGGTGTTGTTAGTGATAAACCCAAGGTTCAACCCTGTATTCGCCCCAGCAGCCCCCAAATCGACAAAAGTACCAGCCTGGATATCAAGTGGATCAGAACCCTTGATCAGGCTATTAGTCCCGCCGACGACAAAGTTATTATCTCCTAGAGTCACACCCCGCCACTCAACACCCAAGGCCTTGTCATAATCGACATTTGCCTCAACGATGCGCGCCTCGATCATAACCTGGCGCACTGGAATATCGAGCTGAGACACAATACGGCGCAACTCATCCAAACGAACCTGGGTCTGGTAAGCAATAATGCTGTTGGTTCTATCGTCGACAGTAATAGAACCGCGCTCATCCGCGGTACCGTCGGCACTGGTGACCGACTGGAACAGTTTGGCCATATCGGAGGCTTTGGCGTAATTAACCTGAATCAGCTCACGACGTAGCGGAGCAAGTTCTGCTATCTGCTTCTGCGATTCAAGCTCCTGACGCTCGCGCGCGGCGATTTCATCGGCAGGTGCCACCAACAATACATTGCCCACCTTGCGCTTATCCAAACCCTTGGTCTTAAGCACTAAGTCTAACGCCTGATCCCACGGCACGTTTTGCAAACGCAACGTGATGTTGCCTTGAACTGTATCACTGGCAACCAAGTTCAAGTCAGTGAAGTCCGCAATCAACTGCAATACCGAACGGACATCAATATCCTGAAAATTCAACGAAAGCTTTTCGCCACTGTAAGCAAACCGTTCAGCCTTGCGCTTCTCAACATCATCCTGAGTCAGCGGTTTGATGCTAAGCGTGAGTTTGTTATCTGTCTGATAGGCCAGATAATCATAAGAACCAGTTGGCTCAATAACTATGCTGGCCTTATCTGCAGAGCCTGTTGCACTGACAAACTGGACAGGAGTTGCAAAGTCTTTGACATCTAATCGAACACGCAGAGATTCAGGCAACTGAGTCTTTGCAAAATCCAGACGGATTTTTCCACCCTGCTCCTGAATATCAGGGCTTACCGAAGCATCTGACAGGGTAATGACAACATTCCCCTCACCCTGTTCGCCGCGCTGAAAGTCAATATTACTGATGGCCTTGCTCGTAGGCGCATAGATTTTTGCAGCAGGTGCATTAGCGACAGGCACTGCCGCAACAACTGGCTGCGCGGCAGATGCACTGCGCTTCGCCCCCTCACCCACAAGCACATAAAGATCATTACCTACAACGCGAGTGCTATAGGGCGCCAGGTTGGTCAGGTTAATGATCAACCGCGTTCGGTCTTTCGCTTCGACCACAGTAACGCTGCGTGCATTGCCAACACCTAGCTCTCTGTTTTTTGCGCCCAATGCATTGGAAACGCCTGGCAAGTCGAGCGCAATTCGTGCTGGCTGCTCAATTGTATAGCCGCGCGGCGCCGCCACCGGCTCATCGAAGGTCAACTTCAGCTCAACCCGATCACCAGGTAAGGCAGCAACGTCAAGCGCCTGCAGGTTTGCCGCCAACAGCCCTGGCGACAACAGCACCGCCGACAAGAACATACCTAAACGCGATAAGGGGCTATTCATTCTCAGGTTCCGTTGGGCAGACCGGTTATTTTTTCTCATGATCACTCCGCTCTGTTAAGAGCGCTCCTTAAGGGAGAGGCTACGCGGCCGTTCGAGCCAGCCACCTTCGCCGTCTGGGACGATTTCAATCACATCAAGCTTGGACTCATCTATCACCAGGATGCGACCGTGGTTCCTGCCCAGGTAATCCCCTACCTTGACTCGATGCACGCCACCCGCCCCACTCACCAAAGCAAACATGCCATGGTCGTTAGCAAGGGTACCGACCATCTCGAACACTTCAATATTAAAGTCCTCAAGAAACTGTTTAACCCGCGCCTCATCCGGCTTTATTTCTTGCGAGCCCTTTTGCCGGCTAACCACATCTATTTTGATCGGCGGCTGAAAAGGACTGCGTAAAGCAGCGGCACTGTAGGTAAAACTCTCGTACGGCTGAAACACTGGCAACGGCTCAATTGAGCCTTTGGGCCGCGAGCGTACTTCATCCATATACGCCTGCAAGTCACTAAAGTCGCCACCTGCACCACACCCCGCCAGACTCAAGACAGATACAAAAAACAAAAGACGGGAGGCTTTCATTGCGCCACCCCCTTGTCGTTGTAACGATACGTCTTAGCCACAATATTCATACGCAACTTAGATGCACTGTCCGCCTGAGCCGGCACTACCTCAAAATCATGCAACGTAACGATACGCGGCAGACTGGCGACACCGCTAACAAACGTTGCCAAATCGTGATACGCCCCGACCACCTTTATCTGAATAGGTAACTCTATATAAAATTGCTGAGCTGCTTCTGGCAGCAGTTTTATTTCCTCAAACTCCAGACCACTGCCCAGCCCTGTGCGCGTTATATCCTCGAGCAATCCAGGCACCTCTGTATCACTCGGCAACTGCCTCAACAGGGCGCCAAATGAGATTTCCATCTCTTTCATCTGCTCCTTGTATGCCTCAAGGTTGGCAGCCTGAAACGCCTTGGTCGAAAACTGCTGTTTAAGCGCGCCTTCCTCACTTTGCTGTTGTTCTAATTGCGCCTGCAAATCTTTCAAATGAAAGTTGTAACCCAACGCCAGCACAACGACCAATAGCAGCAAGCAGGCGATAACTCTTATCGCTGCAGGCCAAGAGCCAATATTATTAAGATCAAGCTCACTGAGCTCAATTTTTCTTAGACTTTCTAGCGATTCACCAAAACTCATTTCTTAGCCTCCTCCGCATCAAGCTTCGGCTGCGTTTGCTGGACGGTTAATTTGAACACATTGGCCTGATCAACCGCCCCCGCCGTAACCGCCTTGACCTCGGTCAAATTGGGAGACTCCAACCATTCAGACGAGTCCAAACCGCGCATCAGGCTTGAAACCCGATTATTCGATTCGGCAGCACCAAGAATGGCAATATTTTTACCGCCCATCTTAAGGCCGGTGAAATAAACACCGTCCGGCAAGGTTCTCACCAACTGATCGAACACCCGGCCAGTGATCGGACGATTACCTTGCAAGTCCTGAATGATCTTCATTCGCTCCAGCAGCTGCTGTCGCCGAGTTTTCAGCTCGCTAATTTCTTTAATACGAGCATCCAGCACAGCAATTTCTTTACGCACAAACTGGTTCCGCGCATTTTGCTGCTCAATAGCGCCACTCAAATACTGGTCGCCGAGGAATACCGTGCCGGCAGCAACAACCAAAACTCCGGCCAGCATGACTAGAAAGCGCTGCTTGCGCTCCTCGCGCAACTGCTCGCGCCAGGGAAGAAGGTTAATCCGCGCCATTAGTCGAAACTCCTCATCGCCAAACCACAGGCAATCATCAATGCCGGAGCGTCGCTAGCCAACGCTCCGGCATTGACCTTGCCGCTTAGCGCCATGTCTGCGAAAGGGTTGGCCACTAAGGTTTGCGTGCCAATTTTTTGCTGGATCAGACGGTCAAGATCGGGAATCGAGGCCGTACCGCCTGCCAAGAGAATGTAATCGACATCATTAAACTGGCCGGCGGCGAAGAAAAACTGCAGAGAACGCGAAACCTGCTGCACAACCGCCTCTTTGAACGGCTGCAAAACCTCGCTGTCGTAGTCGTCTGGAAGACCGCCCTGTTTTTTAGCCAGACCAGCCTCTTCTACCGACAGACCATAGCGCCGCTGGATTTCCTCGGTGAGCTGCTTACCGCCGAATAGCTGCTCGCGCGTGTAGATCGTACGGCCGCCATGCAGGACACTCAGAGTGGTCATGGTCGCACCAATATCGACCACCGCTACGGTCAACTCCTCACTCCCGCTGCCAAGCTGCTCTGCTAGCAGACCATAAGCCCGCTCCAAAGCATACGCCTCGACGTCAACCACCTTGGCCGTCAGCCCCGACAAGGCCAGGACGGCCTCGCGAACCTCGACGTTCTCCTTGCGGCAAGCGGCGAGCAACACTTCGACTCGGCCTGAATTACCCGGCAAGGAAGCTTGCACCTCGAAATCGATGGCCACTTCTTCAAGCGGATAGGGGATGTACTGGTCGGCCTCGATCTTCAGCTGATTCTCTACCTCATCATCAGTAAGGCCAGCTTCCATCTCGATGGTCTTGGTGATCACGGCCGAACCCGCTACCGCGACGGCGACTGTTTTCACCCCGGTCCGTGACTTGGCCAGTACCCGTGAAAGTGCCTGACCAACGCCCTCCAGTTCGGCGATGTTTTTCTCGACCACAGAGTTTGGCGGGAGCGGCTCGACAGCATAAGCCTCTACCTTGTAGCGGCTTCCTGAGCGACTCAATTCGATGAGCTTGACGGAGGTCGAACTAATATCGATCCCCAGCAGCGTATTCGCTTTCTTATTGAAGAGCCCTAGCACGACCGATTTCCTATTGGCATCCGCGACTTACGGACTATTTATGTTTTTTCACATTAAATAACAGTCTTGACAGAAGCGCAAATGGCTCCCCAGGAAAAAAAGCGCTTATAATGTGAACAGTTTTCCCCTTTTAAGCTTGCCTTCCGCTTAACTCGTTCTTTTATCTGGAAATCTAAAAATCTTGATGCGTCTGCTGAAGTTCTTTTGCTGGTCTTGCGTCGCCGTTTTTTGTGGGCTGTTACTCAGTTTAAGCGGCGCTTTCCTCTATCTAAGCCCCAGCCTGCCATCGGTCGAATCGTTGCGTAGCATTCAGCTGCAGATCCCCTTGCGGGTGTACAGCAGTGACGCCAAGCTGATCGCCGAATTTGGCGAGATGCGTCGCTCCCCCATCGATTTTGCCGACATCCCCAGCGACTTCACCAATGCCCTGCTCGCGGCAGAAGACGATAACTTCGCCAACCATTATGGCGTTGACCTTAGCAGCCTGCTGCGCGCCGCCACACAAATATTGAAAAGCGGGCAAATCCAGTCGGGCGGTAGCACCATCACCATGCAGGTGGCGAAGAACTTCTTCCTCACCAGCGAGCGAAGCTTCTCTCGGAAAATCAACGAGATACTCCTTGCTTTGCAAATCGAAAGGGAACTGAGCAAGAACGAGATCCTTGAGCTGTACGTCAACAAGATCTACCTCGGTAACCGTGCTTATGGCATCGAAGCAGCCGCCCAGGTTTACTACGGCAAATCGATTCGCGACCTGAGCCTGTCGCAGATGGCCATGATCGCCGGCTTGCCGAAAGCGCCCTCACGCTTCAATCCACTGATAAACCCTACTCGTAGCAAGGAGCGCCGGGACTGGATTCTTGGGCGCATGCATCTGCTCGGGAGAATTGACCAGCAACGCTATGAAGAAGCCCTGGCTGAACCAATCAACGCCAGCTACCACGTCCCCACCCCCGAAATCGTCGCCCCCTACGTGGCGGAAATGGCTCGCGCAGAAATGGTCGGCCGCTATGGTAGCGACGCCTATACCGAAGGCTTCAACGTCACCACGACTGTTCCAAGCGCTTTACAGGAGGCCGCCAATACCGCGGTACGTGAAGGCCTGATCAGCTACGACCAGCGCCACGGTTATCGCGGCCCGGAAAGTCGCTTACCCGGCATGACCAAGGAAACCTGGCTGGCCGAGCTGGGCAAGAAAAGCTCGTCGAGCGGGCTCGAACCTGCAATTGTCAGCCAGGTAGAGAAAAGCGGCATACTCGTGCTGACCCGTAGCGGTACAGAGGAAGCCGTAGCCTGGGACAGCATGAAATGGGCCCGCCCCTTCCTCAACACCAACAGCCTCGGCCCGCGCCCACAACAGCCCAGCGATGTAGCCCAGATCGGTGACCTGATACGCGTACAGCGCCAGGACGACGGCAGCTTGCGCTTTGTCCAAATACCAACCGCACAGAGCGCACTGGTTTCGCTTGACCCACAAAACGGCGCCATTCGTGCGCTGGTCGGTGGCTTCTCTTTCGAGCAAAGCAACTACAACCGCGCGGCCCAGGCCAAGCGTCAACCCGGCTCAAGTTTCAAACCCTTCATCTACAGCGCCGCGCTCGACAGTGGCTACACCGCCGCGACCTTGGTGAACGACGCCCCGATAGTGCTCGTCGACGATTACCTAAATCAGGTCTGGCGCCCTAAAAACGACAACAACACCTTCCTCGGCCCAATTCGCCTGCGTGAAGCGCTCTATAAATCACGCAATCTGGTCTCGATCCGCCTCCTACAAGCCATCGGCATCGAGTACGCCCTGAACTATGTCAGCCGTTTTGGCTTCAATAAGCAGGACTTGCCACGCAACCTATCGATGGCCCTGGGCACTGCAAACCTGACCCCGCTCGAGGTCGCCGCCGGCTGGAGCACATTCGCCAACGGCGGCTATAAAACCCAGCCGTACCTGATCCAGCGAATCGAGAGCCGCCACGGCGACCCCTTGTTTATTGCCAACCCGCCCACGATAGCGGCTAACGGCTCGAGCGCAGACGCTGGCGCCCTAACGTCAACCAGCAGCGGTGGCGAGAGTGCTGAGCAGCCCGACAACACCCAGCGACTCGCCGCTGAGTCAGTGGCCGCCGAGCGAATCATCGACGAACGCACCGCGTACATCATGACCAGCATGCTGCAGGACGTGATCAAGCGCGGCACGGGACGCCGGGCCTTAGCCCTTGGTCGCAATGATTTGGCAGGAAAGACCGGCACCACCAACGAATCCAAGGACAGCTGGTTCTCTGGTTACAATGCCGACTACGTCACCACCGTCTGGGCAGGCTTTGACCAACCCGAGAGCCTGGGCCGACGCGAGTATGGCGGCACCGTGGCCCTGCCGATCTGGATGAGCTACATGGCAGCCGCCCTAAAAGACCGCCCCAGCCATGCACCCGCCGAGCCTCCGGGCATACTGACATTACGCATCGACCCCTATAGTGGCCGCGCCGCCCTACCCGGCACCGCGAACGCCTACTTCGAGCTGTTCAAGAGCGAAGACTCGCCACCATCAATGAGCGAACTGGACCCAAGCCTGGGTATCCCTGGCAGCCCGCTACCCGCCGATGAGACGGCGCCGATCGACTTGTTCTAGGCAGAGCAGAGCCGGCACCGGACACAAAAGCATAGCCAAGGCATAAAGTCGCTCGCCAGACCGTGTAAAAACCTAACAGGCTGAGCGACAGGTATAGAAAATACCCGTATCGAGAGATACGGCTATTCTTGTCTATGCACTACATCCAAGGCCTTTAGCAGTCTCAGACAACGGCTGTCCGACAACGGCCGCTTCCTCATCTGCCACTTCAGTGGAACAAGGACGGAAATGTCGCTGGTGCTGCAGGTTTCTAACCTCAAACGAGCCATTGGCATGCTGAGCGCGCCGGATCATCAAGCGGTTCGCCTGAACAGACTTGTACTGAGATTTTTTGACCGCAAAAGCAAACGCCCCGAACCAGTCGGGGCGTTTGCTTTGATATCGCTACCAGTAACAGGCCGTTTTCACACGGCCTGAAGAGCCAGTTTGCTATGCCTTGGCATTAGCCGTTAAACACTTCGTCCACCGACTTCAGCGGGTAGTGCTTCGGATAAGGCAGGGTTGCCACACCGCTCTCGATAGCCGCCTTGGCTACCGCGTCGCACACTACGGTGATCAGCCGCGCATCCATTGGTTTCGGAATGATGTACTCACGCCCGAACGAAAGCTCGATGCCGCCGTAGGCATCACAAACATCCTGCGGCACCGGCAGCTTGGCCAGATCGCGCAATGCCAGGGCGGCGGCGATCTTCATTTCCTCGTTGATGCGAGTGGCGCGAACGTCCAGGGCACCGCGGAAAATGAACGGGAAGCCCAGCACATTATTGACCTGGTTCGGGTAGTCCGAACGCCCGGTGGCCATGATCACATCATTGCGCGCGGCATGCGCCAGTTCCGGCTTGATTTCCGGATCGGGGTTGGAGCAGGCGAACACGATCGGATTAGCGGCCATGCGCATGAGATCTTCTTGCCCCAGCAGGTTGGCGCCAGACAGGCCGACGAACACATCGGCACCCTCGAGGGCATCAGACATGGTGCGCTTGTCGGTTTCGCTGGCGAACACCGCCTTGTACTGGTTCAGGTCATCGCGCCCGGCGTGAATCACGCCCTTACGGTCGATCATGAAGATGTTCTCGACCTTGGCACCCATGCTCACCAGCAGTTTCATGCAGGAAATCGCGGCGGCGCCTGCGCCGAGGCAAACGATCTTGGCCTGTTCCAGGGTCTTGCCGGCGATTTCCAAGGCGTTGAGCATGCCGGCCGCGGTGACGATAGCGGTACCGTGCTGGTCATCGTGGAATACCGGAATGTCGCACTGTTCGATCAGCGCGCGCTCGATTTCAAAGCACTCGGGTGCCTTGATGTCTTCCAGGTTGATGCCACCAAAGGTAATCGAAATGCGCTTAACGGTATCGATAAAGGCCTGCGGGCTTTCCGAGTCGACTTCGATGTCGAATACGTCGATACCGGCAAAGCGCTTGAACAACACGCCTTTACCTTCCATCACCGGCTTGGAGGCCAGCGGACCGAGGTTTCCCAGCCCAAGAATTGCGGTGCCATCGGAGATTACGGCAACCAAATTGCCCTTACCGGTGTACTGGTAGGCCAGCTCCGGATCGCGCGCGATTTCACGTACCGGCTCGGCAACACCCGGGCTGTAGGCCAGCGACAGATCGCGAGCAGTCGCGGTGGGCTTGGTCAGCTCGACACTCAGCTTCCCCGGACGGGGTTGTGCATGATATTCGAGAGCGGCGGTTTTCAGATCAGACATAGTGGCATTTCCGCTTTTTTGGCTGTTGAACAGGCAGGCGGCCGAGGATACGCAAGTTGTATACATCTGCACAAGACTGTTGAGCCAGGCGGCGACGCCAGCAGTCAACGCACCACTTTCAGCCAGTCACCGGGATGCGGCTCGCCTGCGGGGTAAAGATTATTGAGCAGGCGCAAGCTCGCCTCGGCATCGCCCGGCAGCTTACTTTGCCTGGCCAGGACCGCCATGCTCTGCCCGCCGGTCGCCTTGACCAGTTGCAGGCGCAGCGGCTCTGCCAGCTTGCGTTCGGCGGCTGTCAGCGACCGGAAACTCTCGATCACGCCAAGGAACTGCGGGTCCTGGCTTTCCAGTGCCGCCCGCCCGCGCACCGCCGCAACGAAAAGATAGCTCCGCTCGCCCTGCTGCAGTACCGCTACTCGCTTCGCCGCGCCACCAGGGATGATCGCGGTATGGCCCCGCACGCCCGCCTGCTGGAGCGCCGCCTCAGCGACCAGGCGCTGCCCGCCGACGCGCTGACGCAGCAGCTCGGCCGGAGACAGGTTGTTCGGGTTGGCCTCCAGGGTCATGGCGATAAACGCCTGCCGGTCGGCGGTATGACCAATCAGCGCGTCCGAGCGATTGACGATATCCCAGCCCTCGGGAAATTTAAGGGTAAAGTCCAGCTCAGCATGATGGAAGCGCTGGCCGCGGCGCACCCCGGTGGCCCGGGAGCCACCGAACGGCAACCCCTGCAGATGCTTGAGGAACACCTCGCGATTGACCACTTGCTGACCGGTCGCCAAGGCTCGGGCAGGTCCCACCACCTGCTGTAAGCGACGATCATTGTCTGGGTGAGTATCGAACAAACCGTGATAGCCGCTGGGTGCTTGCGTCTGCCCGCGCTTGGCGGCCTGATCGCGGGCGAAGTCTTCCTGGTTCTTCAGTACCTTGACTACCTCAATCATCGCCTGCGGGTCGTAACCACCACGGGCCAGGTACTGCGCGCCCAGGCCGTCGGCCTCAAGCTCCATGTCGCGCCCATAACCGCGCACGAAAGCGGAGCCGAGGGCACTGGTCAGGTCCCCTGCGGCGCCCACGCCGGTGCCTATCGCCACCGCTTGCCCGAGAATGCCCCAAGCGCTCGACTGACTCTGTTGGCGCACGCTATGCCGTGCAGTGACGTGCCCGACTTCGTGACCGAGAACGGCGGCCAGCTCGGCCTCCGAATTGAGGTAGGCGAGCAGCCCGCGATGGATGTAGACATACCCGCCAGGCAAGGCGAAGGCATTGATCTCCGGGCTGTCCACCACGGTGAACTGGTAAGCCAGTTGGCTGCGATGACTGCTCTTGGCCACGCGCTCGCCAACCTGCTGCACATAGGCTTGCAGTTTTTCGTCGGCGTAACGCGGGTATTGCTTGAGAATTTCCTGGTTGTAGCGACGCCCGAGATCCAGCTCCTGCTGCTCGCTCATCATTACGAAGTCGTTGCGCCCAGTGGCGGGATTCACCGCGCAACCAGCCATTTGCGCCAGCACCAGCAGTAACGCGACCAAGCAACGCAGCTTCATGGCACTACCTCCAACATCGCCCCATGGGTCAGCGACAACATCCAACGGGCCTGTTCCGGTTTTACGCCGCCATGCCGCGAGCGGTCAACCACCCACCCCCGCACCTCGACGCGCGATCCGGCCAGCGCGCGCAAAGCCCGCTGATCAAACTCAGCCAGCGCCTGCGGCGCCACTCGCACCACCAGGGAGCCGCCCAACTCCAGCCAAACCCCGCCTCGATTGAGCTCGACCCGCTCGACCCGCCCCCGAACCAGGGCAAAGCCGCCATGCCGCAACTGTTCTGGCGTCTGCACCGGGGGTTGGCGCCATAGCCCCAGACCCGCCTGTCGCGCACTGCGCTCGGCGACTTGTTGACACTCGAGCAGCGCCACATTCGGCGCGATCGCCACCAGGTAACCCAGGCCTTCCGCCAGCAACTGCGCTTCGAGGTTACGCCCGCGGGCATCGTAGAGGTGCGCCAGCGTGCGCCCATAGCGATCTTTCGCCTCACGCCCGAGCCGCACCCTGACGCGCCCGTCATTGGCCGCGACCAGCTCACCCAGGCGGCGCCGCGCGGCCTCGGCAAACGGCTCGGCGGCGCGGCCTTTACGCCCCAGCTCAGGGGCATTCAGGCCGATCAGGCGCACAGCGCGGCCATCCTCCAAACGCAAGGTGTCGCCATCCACCACATGCCGCACCTTGACGCTTGGCAGCTTGCCGGGCGCCGGACAGAACGCCTGCACGGGCGCCAGCGGCAGCATAAAAACGAAAAAGGCGCCCACTAGGGACGCCTTTTTCAACACCGCGGAGCAGCCCATCAGGCCTTCCGGGACGACAAAGCCGATTAGGCCTTGGAGCCGAACACACCGAAGCGCTGCTTGAACTTGTCTACGCGACCGCCCGCGTCCAGCACTTTCTGCTTGCCGGTGTAGAACGGATGGCACTCGTTGCACACGTCCAGGCTCAGCGGCTTGGCCAGGGTGGAACGAGTTTCGATCACGTTGCCGCAGCTGCAGGTACAGGTGATGGCTTCGTAGGTAGGATGGATATCGGCTTTCATGCTGTATTCCTCAGAATTTTGTGCCGCCACCCAACCCAATGTCAGGTACCGCACGGAAATAGGTCGCGGATCATACCAGACCACCTGCCCGATGCAAGCCACCCTCGCCGCCAGCCGTCGCCTGCCTACATGCTAAGATCGCACCTCTTTCGACCGGAGCCCATCGCGTGCCCGCCCCCATTCTGCGCCTCGCCCTGCCCTCACCGTTGCGTCGCCTGTTCGATTACCGCGCGCCGCCCGGTGTACCGCGCAGCGCCTTGCAACCGGGCGCCCGCTTGCGCGTGCCCTTTGGCCGACGCGAGCTGATTGGCATCCTGATCGAGGTAAGCGAGCACAGCGAGGTGCCGGCGGACAAACTCAAAGCAGCGCTGCAACTGCTCGACGCCCAATCGCCACTGCCAGCGCCCTTCTTCAAACTCTGCCTGTGGACCGCGCAATATTATCAGCACAGCCTCGGCGACACCCTCAGCTGGGCCTTGCCGGTGCTACTGCGCCAGGGTGAACCGGCCGAAGTGCGCCAGGAGCGTTTCTGGTCCATGGCCCCGGGCGCGCAACTGGACGACCCGCGACTGAGCCGTGCGCCGCGCCAGCGCGATGCCCTGAAGACTCTCGCCCAGCACCCCCACGGTGTCGCCCATCAGTTGCTGAGTAAATTGCAACTGAGCAAGGACAGCCTGGATCTGCTGCTGGAAAAGGGTCTGGTCAAGGTCGAGGTACGCCGACACGCCGCCAGCGAGCGCCACGCCAACTGGCTGGCGCAACCCGAGTTGCCGCTGAATGCCGAACAACGTACCGCCGCCGAGGCGATCCGCTCGGGCTTCGGCAGTTTCAATGCCTTTCTCCTGGCAGGCGTCACCGGCAGCGGCAAGACCGAGGTCTACCTGCAGCTGATCCGCGAAACCCTGGAAGCTGGCAAGCAGGCGCTGGTGCTGATTCCCGAAATCAACCTCGGCCCGCAGACCCTGGCGCGCTTCGAGCAGCGCTTCAATGCGCGGATCGCCCTGCTGCACTCGGCGGTCAGCGACCGCGAGCGCCTGGAGGCCTGGCTGGCCGCCCGCGATGGCGAGGCCGACATCATCATCGGCACCCGCTCGGCACTGTTCACCCCGATGCAGCGCCCCGGGCTGATCATCATCGACGAGGAACACGACGCCTCCTATAAACAGCAGGAAGGCCTGCGCTACCACGCCCGTGATCTGGCGGTGGTGCGCGCCCATCAGGAGAACATCCCGATCCTGCTCGGCTCGGCCACGCCGTCGCTGGAAAGCCTGCACAACGCCCACAGTGGCCGCTATGCCTTGCTGCACCTACGCGAGCGCGCCGGCGGCGCCAAGCAGCCGCGCTTTCTACGCCTGGATGTGAAGAGCCGACCGCTCGACTCCGGCATCTCCGGCCCCATGCAGCAAGCCATCGGCCAGACCCTGGCCGCCGGCCAGCAGGTCCTGGTATTTCTCAACCGCCGCGGCTTCGCCCCGACCCTGCTGTGCCACGACTGCGGCTGGCTGTCGGAGTGCCCGCGCTGCGATGCCCGGATGACCGTGCATCAGCGCTCCCGCGAACTGCGCTGCCATCATTGCGGGCATGTCGAGCGCCAGCCGAGTAACTGCCCGAAGTGCGCCAAGGTCGACCTGCGTCCGCTCGGTGCCGGCACCGAGCGCGCCGAGGAGCGCCTGGCGATTCTCTTCCCCAAGGTGCCAGTGCTGCGCGTGGACCGCGACAGCACCTCGCGCAAGGAGGCGATGAACAACCTGCTCAGCACCATTCAGCGCGGCGAGCCGTGCATCCTGGTCGGTACCCAGATGCTCGCCAAGGGTCATCATTTCCCGCGCGTCACCCTGGTGGCGATTCTCGATGCCGACGGCGGATTGTTTTCCGCCGATTTCCGCGCCAGCGAGCGCATGGCCCAACTGATCGTCCAGGTTGCCGGGCGCGCCGGGCGCGCCGAGGAGTCCGGCAAGGTAATCATCCAGAGCCATCTGGCCGACCATCCGCTCTTGGTCCAACTGACCGAGCAGGGCTACTTCGCCTTTGCCGAGCAGGCCCTCGGCGAGCGCCGCGGCGCCGGCCTGCCGCCTTTTTGCCACCTCGCCCTGCTGCGCGCCGAAGCGCACAAACCCGGCCAGGCCGAAGGCTTTCTTGACCACGCCTGCACGGAAGCGGAACTACTACTGAACGAACTCAAGCTCAGCGGCATCGAACTGCTCGGCCCGGTACCGGCACCCATGGAGCGGCGCGCCGGCCGTTATCGGGCGCAGCTGCTGGTGCAAGGCGAAACCCGCGCGGCCCTGCATCGGCTGCTGAACAGCTGGACCGCGGCACTGGAGCAAATGCCCAGCGGCCGTGCGGTACGCTGGTCACTGGATGTCGACCCGATCGACTTGTTTTAAGCGCACAAGCGCTACTATCGTGCAGCCGTTGCAACCGCGCGCGCTCACTCACCGACAGCGCTCTTCATCGACCGACTGCCGACTGCCGCTTGAAGCGAGCCCCGCCGCGCACCGATAATGCGCAGTTTTCCACCAGCGCTTCGGCGCGCCCCGCCTCCGCGGCCGAACGAGCAGACCATGAAAGACAGCATTCGCCACCTGATCCAGCAAGCCCTGACCCGCCTGACCACCGAAGGCGTGCTGCCTGCCGGCCTCAGCCCGGTGATTCAGGTGGAGAACACCAAGGACAAGAGCCACGGCGACTTCGCCAGCAATATCGCCATGATGCTGGCCAAGCCGGCCGGCATGAAGCCGCGCGAGCTGGCCGAGAAGCTGATCGCCGCGCTGCCGGCCGACGCGCAGATCAGCAAGGTGGCGATCGCCGGCCCCGGCTTCCTGAATTTTTTCCAGAACAGCGAGGCGCTGGCCGGGCGCCTGCAAGTCGCACTGGCCGACGCCCGGCTCGGCGTACACAAAACCGGCAGCCCGCAGACCGTGGTGATCGACCTGTCCTCGCCGAACCTGGCCAAGGAAATGCACGTCGGCCACCTGCGCTCGACCATCATTGGTGACGCCGTCGCGCGAGTGCTGGAGTTTCTCGGCGACCAGGTGATCCGGCAGAACCACGTCGGCGACTGGGGCACCCAGTTCGGCATGCTGCTGGCCTTTATGGAAGCCAACCCGGAGGCCGCCGAGAGCGAGCTGGCCGACCTGGAAGGTTTCTATCGCGCGGCGAAGAAGTGCTTCGACGACTCCGCCGAGTTCGCCGAGCGCGCCCGCGAGCTGGTGGTGCAACTGCAAGCCGGCGAGCCGGCGTGCATGCGCCTGTGGCACCGTTTCAACGATATTTCCCTGTCGCATTGCCAGCAGGCCTATGACCGCCTCGGGGTGAAACTCAGCCCGGCCGACGTCAAGGGCGAGAGCGCCTACAACGCCGAACTGCCGGGCATCATCGAGGCCCTGCGCGACAAGGGCCTGCTCAGCGAGAGCAACGGCGCGCAGTGCGTGTTCATGGACGAGTTCAAGAATGCCGAAGGCAATCCGCTACCGGTGATCGTGCAGAAGGCCGGCGGTGGCTATCTGTACTCGACCACCGACCTGGCGGCCATGCGCTACCGCAGCCAGACGCTGAAAGCCGACCGTGCGCTGTACTTCGTCGACCAGCGCCAGGCCCTGCATTTCCAGATGGCCTTCGAGGTCGCCCGGCGCGCCGGCTTCGTGCACGCCGACATGCAACTCGAGCATATGGGCTTTGGCACCATGAACGGCGCCGACGGCCGCCCGTTCAAGACCCGCGACGGCGGCACGGTGAAGCTTATCGACCTGCTCGACGAGGCCGAGGAGCGCGCCTACTCCCTGGTCAAGGCGCGCAACGAGCAACGCGCCGAACGCGGCGAGACACCGTTCAGCGAGGAGCAACTGCGCAGCATCGGCAAGGTGGTCGGCATCGCGTCGGTAAAATACGCCGACTTGTCCAAGCACCGCAGCAGCGACTACAGCTTCAACTTCGAGCAGATGCTCAGCTTCGAGGGCAATACCGCGCCCTACCTGCTGTACGCCTACACCCGGGTGGCCAGCGTGTTCCGCAAACTGGGCCAGGGCTACGAGCAGGCAAGCGGCCCACTGAACCTGCAAGCCCCCCAGGAAATCGAGCTGGCCGGCAAGCTGGCGCAGTTCGGCGAGGTGCTCAACGGCGTCGCCGACAAAGGCACACCGCACACCCTCTGCGCCTATCTGTACGATCTGGCCGGGTTGTTCTCCAGCTTCTACGAGCATTGCCCGATCCTCGCCGCCGAGGATCAGCCGACCCAACAAAGCCGCCTGTGCCTGGCGGCCCTGACCGGCCGCACACTCAAGCAAGGCCTGGAACTGCTCGGCCTGGAAACCCTGGAGCGCATGTAAGTGGCCGCCGCCCGCAAGAAGCCCGCCGCCAAGCGTGGCGCCAGCCGCTACAAGGCGCCGGCGAAGAAGCCCGTGCCGGCCTGGATCTGGCTGGCCTGCGGACTGGCCATCGGCGGCTTCATGATGTTCCTGTTCAGCCTCGAACCCGGCCGCGACGAGATCAAACGCAACAAAGGCGAACAGGCGCGCGCCGACCAGGCGAACAAAACCGCGAGCAAACCGCCCGCAAAGCCTGCGCCGGCCAAGCCCAAGTACGACTTCTACACCCTGCTGCCCGAGTCGGAAGTCAGCATGCCCTCGCAGCCCCCAGAGCCCGACGCAGTAGCGCCGACGCCGCAACCGGTCAGTCCCGAGGAGGCGGCGAAGATCGACGCCGCGCGCGCCCAGGCGGCACTCAACGGCCTGACTCCGCCGCCACCACCGGTGGTGGCCCAAGCCCCGAGCAGCACTCAGCTGTTCCTCCAGGCCGGCTCGTTCCGCCGCCAGGACGATGCGGAAAGCCTGCGCGCGCAGATCATCCTGCTCGGCCAGAGCGCTCGCATTGAACCCAGTACGGTGCGCAAGGAAACCTGGCACCGGGTACTGGTCGGCCCTTTCGCCAACCGCGAGCAGCTGGCCCAGTCGCAAAAAACCCTGGCCGCCAACGGTTTCAGCAACCTGCTGTTGCAACAGCGACCCAGCCACTGAGTCGCCCCCGCCGCCGCCACAAGGGCCGGCGGGGTCAACTGGCGCGCCATCCCGCCGCGCCCCGGTAACCTGCTGTTACAGCCACGCCAGTGCCATTCGGCCGAGAATTGACCGCCGCCGGTTGAAAAGCAACGACGCTCCCCCCATTTGACTTTGCATTGGGCATTTTCGCCCCGCTGCGTGGAGACTCTCCCTTGACCACCATCGTTTCAGTACGTCGCCACGGCAAAGTCGTCATGGGCGGCGACGGCCAGGTGTCCCTCGGCAACACCGTGATGAAAGGCAACGCGAAGAAGGTTCGCCGGCTCTATCACGGCCAGGTTCTCGCCGGTTTCGCCGGCGCCACCGCGGATGCCTTTACCCTGTTCGAACGCTTCGAGGGCAAGCTGGAAAAGCATCAGGGCCATCTGGTCCGCGCCGCCGTCGAACTGGCCAAGGACTGGCGCACCGACCGCTCGCTGAGCCGCCTAGAAGCCATGCTGGCAGTGGCCAACAAGGACGCCTCGCTGATCATCACCGGCAATGGCGACGTGGTCGAACCCGAGCATGGCCTGATCGCCATGGGTTCCGGTGGCGGTTACGCCCAGGCCGCGGCACTGGCCCTGCTGCAGAACACCGAGCAGATGAGCGCCCGCGAAGTCGCGGAAAACGCCTTGAACATCGCCGCTTCCATCTGCGTCTTCACTAACCAGAATCTGACCATCGAGGAGCTGGACTCGGCCGTTTAATCCGCCGCAGTTCATTTCGGAGCCGCCCATGTCCATGACCCCCCGCGAAATCGTTCACGAACTCAGCCGCCACATCATCGGCCAGGATGACGCCAAGCGCGCCGTGGCCATCGCCCTGCGTAACCGCTGGCGGCGCATGCAGCTGCCCGCCGAGCTGCGCGCCGAAGTCACCCCGAAGAACATCCTGATGATCGGTCCCACCGGCGTCGGCAAGACCGAAATCGCCCGGCGCCTGGCCAAACTGGCCAATGCGCCCTTCCTCAAGGTCGAAGCGACCAAGTTCACCGAGGTTGGCTACGTGGGCCGCGACGTCGAGTCGATCATCCGCGACCTGGCCGATGCCGCGGTGAAGATGTTGCGCGAGCAGGAGATGGTCAAGGTCCGCCACCGCGCCGAAGATGCCGCCGAAGAGCGCATCCTCGACGCCCTGCTGCCGCCGGCGCGTACCGGCTTCAACGAAGACCCGGTGCCGAGCGGCGACTCCAACACCCGCCAGCTGTTCCGCAAGCGCCTGCGCGAAGGCCAGCTGGACGACAAAGAGATCGCCATCGAAGTGGCCGACAGCCCGGCCGGCATCGAAATCATGACCCCACCGGGCATGGAAGAGATGACCAACCAGCTGCAAAGCCTGTTTTCCAACATGGGCAAGGGCAAGAAGAAGAGCCGCACGCTCAAGGTCAAGGAAGCGCTCAAGCTGGTGCGCGACGAGGAAGCCGCGCGCCTGGTCAATGAGGAAGAACTGAAAGCCCGCGCCCTGGAAGCGGTGGAGCAGCATGGCATCGTGTTCATCGACGAGATCGACAAAGTCGCCAAGCGCGGTAATACCAGCGGTGCCGACGTCTCGCGCGAGGGCGTGCAGCGCGACCTGCTGCCGCTGATCGAGGGCTGCACGGTGAATACCAAGCTGGGCATGGTCAAGACCGACCACATCCTGTTCATCGCCTCGGGCGCCTTCCACCTGAGCAAGCCGAGCGACCTGGTGCCGGAACTGCAAGGCCGCCTGCCGATCCGCGTCGAGCTCAAGGCCCTCAGCCCGGAAGACTTCGAGCGCATCCTCACCGAGCCCCACGCCTCACTGACCGAGCAATACGCAGCCCTGCTCAACACCGAAGGCCTGGCCATCGAGTTCGGCGCGGACGGCATCAAGCGCCTCGCCGAGATCGCCTGGCAGGTCAACGAGAAGACCGAGAACATCGGCGCGCGGCGTCTGCACACCCTGCTCGAGCGTCTGCTCGAAGAGGTCTCCTTCAGCGCCGGCGACCTGGCGGCTCAGCACAACGACAAGCCCATCCACATCGACGCGGCTTACGTTAACAGCCACCTCGGCGAGCTGGCTGAAGACGAAGACCTGTCGCGCTATATTCTCTGATACAACCACCCCACGCCGCCCGGAGAACGCCGGGCGGCATACTGGCCAAGTCCAATGCCGAAGATCCCTAGCGCCATCGAGCTGCATAAAGCCTCGAAAACCCTGACCCTGAGCTATGGCGACGAGCGTTATAGCTTGCCCGCCGAATTCCTCCGCGTGCACTCCCCTTCTGCCGAGGTACAAGGCCACGGCAAACCCATCCTGCAAACCGGCAAACTGCATGTCGGCCTGAGCAGCATCGAGCCGGCGGGCAATTACGCCCTAAAACTGTGCTTCGACGACGGCCACGACAGCGGCTTGTTCACCTGGGACTATCTCTATCAGTTGGCGACCCAGCAGGAAGCCCTGTGGACCGACTACCTCAGCGCCCTCGCCGCCGCCGGCAAAACCCGCGACCCGGAGCAATCCGTGATCAAGCTGATGCTCTAGCCTGAGCCCCGTGCCCGGTTAGAGCGCATTTTCTAATCCTTCTCGGCATACTCCCCCCACATTTGGCCCCTATCACGACCAGCTTGCGTTAATTGACAAACTCGGGTAACCAAGGAACTGGCAAGTTCCATGCATTTGGCTACCAAGTCGCTGAGACATATAGCGAGTGAAGGCTAGGCAAGACCAAGTCGGAGACAACTCTGTGCGAGCTTTGCACTGTGCACTCTCAGGCTGACCTCAACGCCCAGAACCGAGCAGCGCAACGTTTCAGCGGCCTGATATGCCAGATACTTAGATAGATGCGGAGTTGATCCGCACCCGGTAACCCGAGCAATACCAGGCCCCAGCCCTGTGTCGCCGCGCACAGCAGTAATGTTGGTATTCGCCTCAGGACAATGGAGCGTCGTAGATGACTGATAAAAATACTGATGACCTGAAACGCCAGGCGTCTGAAAACACCCTCGGCCTTAACCCGGTCGTCGGTATTCGCGGTAAAGACCTGCTGACTTCGGCACGCATGGTGCTCACCCAAGCCATCAAACAACCCTTGCACAGCGCCAAGCACATCGCCCATTTCGGCCTGGAGCTGAAAAACGTGCTGCTCGGCCAATCCGAACTGCAACCCGAACCCGGCGACCGCCGCTTCGCCGATCCGGCCTGGAGCCAGAACCCGCTGTACAAGCGTTATCTGCAGACCTACCTGTCCTGGCGCACGGAGTTGCACGACTGGATCGAGCACAGCAACCTGTCTGAACAGGATGCCAGCCGTGGCCATTTCGTCATCAACCTGATGACCGAAGCCATGGCGCCGAGCAACAGCATGGCCAACCCGGCAGCCGTCAAACGCTTCTTCGAAACCGGCGGCAAGAGCCTGCTCGACGGCCTGTCCCATCTGGCCAAGGACATGGTCAATAACGGCGGCATGCCGAGCCAGGTCAACATGGACGCCTTCGAGGTCGGCAAGAACCTGGGCACCAGCGAAGGTTCGGTGGTGTTCCGCAACGAGGTGCTGGAGCTGATCCAGTACCGGCCGAGCACCGAGCAGGTGCATGAACGCCCGCTGTTGGTGGTACCGCCGCAAATCAACAAGTTCTACATCTTCGACCTGTCACAAGAGAAGAGCGTGGCGCGCTTCCTGCTGCGCAACGGCGTGCAGACCTTCGTGGTCAGCTGGCGCAACCCGACCAAGGCACAGCGCGAGTGGGGCCTGTCCAGCTACATCGAGGCCTTGAAAGAAGCCATCGAGGCGGTACTCGCGATCACCGGCAGCAAAGACCTGAATATGCTCGGCGCCTGCTCTGGCGGCCTGACCACGGCCTCGCTGCTGGGCCACTACGCCGCACTCGGCGAGCAGAAGGTGCACGCCCTGACCCTGCTGGTCAGCGTCCTGGATACCCAGCTGGATACCCAGGTGGCGCTGTTCGCCGACGAGAAGACCCTGGAAGCCGCCAAGCGCCGCTCTTACCAGGCGGGAGTACTGGAAGGCAGCGATATGGCCAAGGTGTTCGCCTGGATGCGTCCCAACGACCTGATCTGGAACTACTGGGTCAACAACTACCTGCTCGGCAACGAGCCACCCGTCTTTGACATCCTCTACTGGAACAACGACACCACTCGCCTGCCGGCCGCGCTGCACGGCGAATTCATCGAGATGTTCAAGACCAACCCGCTGACCCGGGCCAACGCGCTGGAGGTGTGCGGCACGCCGATCGACCTCAAGCAGGTCACCTGCGACCTCTTCTGCCTCGCGGGCACCACCGACCACATCACGCCGTGGGAGTCCTGCTACAAATCGGCACACCTGTTCGGCGGCAAGTGCGAGTTCGTGCTGTCCAACAGCGGGCATATCCAGAGCATCCTCAACCCGCCCGGCAACCCCAAGGCGCGTTATATGACCAATCCGGAGATGCCGCGCGACCCGAAAGCCTGGCAGGAAAGTTCGACCAAGCACGCCGATTCCTGGTGGCTGCACTGGCAAACCTGGCTTGGCGAGCGCTCCGGCAAGACCAAGAAGGCACCGACCAGCCTCGGCAACAAGGGCTACCCCGCGGGCGAGGCCGCGCCGGGGACTTATGTCCACGAACGCTGACCGACTGCGTACCGCGCAGCACTGCCCGCGGCACCAGGACGTGTCGCTCGCCCGGCCGGCTTTGCCGGGCCGGCGAACCAGGTTTTGCCCTGGAGGTTCGGGAGTGGCAGGGACAGCCTGACTCAGTGGTTTACTAGATAGGGCTTCTGCGCATGTCATTACCATTTGTATTTCGCACCATCGAGTTGGATGGCCAAACCATCCGCACCGCCGTTCGACCCGGTAACGGGCTGATGGCCCCACTGCTGATTTTCAATGGCATTGGCGCCAACCTGGAGCTGGTCATGCCCTTTGTCCGGGCGCTCGATCCCGACCTCGAGGTGATCGCCTTCGACGTTCCCGGCGTCGGCGGCTCCTCGACACCGAGCACGCCCTACCGTTTTCCTGGCCTGGCCAAGCTGGCGGCGCGCATGCTCGACTATCTGGATTATGGTCAGGTCAACGTCATTGGCGTGTCTTGGGGCGGTGCCCTGGCGCAGCAATTCGCCCACGACTATCCGGAGCGCTGCAAGAAGCTGGTACTGGCGGCGACCTCGGCCGGCGCGCTGATGGTACCGGGCAAGCCCAAAGTCCTCTGGCGCATGGCCAGTCCACGGCGCTATATCCAGCCATCCTACGGTGTGCAAATCGCCCCGGACATTTACGGCGGGGCTTTCCGCCGCGATCCACAACTGGCCCTGGCCCATGCCAGCAAGGTGCGTTCCGGTGGCAAGATGGGCTACTACTGGCAGTTGTTCGCCGGCCTCGGCTGGACCAGCATCCACTGGCTGCACAAGATCCGCCAACCGACCCTGGTACTGGCTGGCGACGACGACCCGCTGATCCCGCTGGTCAACATGCGCTTGCTCGCCTGGCGAATTCCCAATACCGAGCTGCATGTGATCGACGACGGCCACCTGTTCCTGGTGACCCGCGCCGAAGCAGTGGCGCCGATCATCATGAAGTTCCTCGCCGAGGAGCGCCAACCTGCGGTGATGCACCCGCAACCGACTCCGGCACGCAGCTACTGACGGGCGGCGGGCTGTCGCTCAACTGTAGTGCCAAGCCCCCATACTCCGCCCCACTTTAGGGCGGGCCTAGCGACTTGAAGTTCTGCGCAACACTGTCTGTAATGGACTGTCTGCCTGCACTGGCATAGGCCTTGCTGCTGACCCGTACACCTCGAGTCTCAATGGTTTAACGACGGAGTGTTGCCCAATGCGAGACAAGCCACTTATTGGCTCTTTACCTGCCCCGGCCAATTTCATGAATGCGCAAGACGCCATGATCGGGCTGCGTGGCCGCGACTTGCTTTCCACCGTGCGCTCCATGGCGCTGCAAGGACTCAAGCAACCAGTGCTTAGCGCCCGACATACACTGGCCTTGGGCGTCAAGCTGGGCCGCGTATTGCTCGGCGACACGCTGCATAAAGTCAATCCGCAGGATGCCCGCTTCGCCGATCCGACCTGGCAACTCAACCCATTTTACCGACGCAGTCTGCAGGCCTACCTGGCCTGGCAAAAACAGCTGAACCTGTGGATCGACGAAAGCCATTTATCCGCCGATGACCTTGCCCGCGCGCGCTTCGTCTCGACGCTGCTCAGCGACGCACTATCGCCCTCTAACAGCCCGCTCAACCCACTGGCGCTCAAGGAACTGTTCAACAGCGGCGGTAGCAGCCTGCTCAAAGGCCTGAGTCAACTGTTCGACGACCTGCTGCACAACGATGGCTTACCCAGCCAGGTCAGCAAACAGGCCTTCGAGGTTGGCCGCAACCTGGCCAGCACGCCTGGTGCCGTGGTTTTTCGCAACGAGATGCTGGAGCTGATCCAGTACAGCCCGATGAGCGAGAAACAGTACGCCCGCCCCCTACTGATCGTTCCACCGCAAATCAACAAGTTCTATATCTTCGACCTGTCCAGCGACAAGAGCTTTGTCCAGTACGCCCTGAAGAACGGTTTACAGACGTTTATCATCAGCTGGCGCAACCCCGACGCACGCCATCGCGAGTGGGGCCTGTCGAGTTATGTGCAGGCCCTGGAAGAAGCCGTTGACGCGTGCCGCTCGATTACCGGCAGCAAAGACGTCAACCTGCTGGGCGTGTGTGCCGGCGGCCTGACCAGCGCCGCCCTGCAAGGCTATCTGCAGGCCAAGCGACAGCTGCGCAAAGTCGCCAGCGCGACCTACATGGTCAGCCTGCTGGACAGCCAGATCGACAGCCCGGCCATGCTCTTCGCCGACGAAAAGACCTTGGAGGCGGCCAAGCGCCGCTCCTACCAGCGTGGGGTACTGAAAGGTCGCGACATGGCCAAGGTGTTCGCCTGGATGCGCCCCAACGACCTGATCTGGAACTACTGGGTCAACAACTACCTGCTTGGCAAGCAACCGCCGGCCTTCGACATTCTCTACTGGAACAACGACAACACCCGCCTGCCGGCCGCACTGCATGGCGACCTGATCAATTTCTTCAAGTACAACCCGCTGAGTCACTCCGGCGGCCTGGAAGTCTGCGGCACGTCGATCGACCTGAAAAAGATCACCGTCGACAGTTTCAGCGTGGCCGGCATCAACGACCACATAACGCCCTGGGACGCGGTATATCGCTCGGCCCTGCTGCTCGGCGGCAACCGGCGCTTTATCCTGTCCAACAGCGGGCATATCCAGAGCATTCTCAATCCACCGGGCAACCCCAAGGCCAACTACTTAGAAAGTGGCAAGCTCAGCTCCGACCCACGCGCCTGGTACCACGACGCCGAACACGTGCAAGGCAGCTGGTGGCCGCAGTGGCTGAGCTGGGCCCAAGAGCGCTCCGGCGAGCAACGCGACACCCTGCCAGCCCTTGGCAGCCAGCATTACCCGGCAATGGAGGCGGCCCCCGGCACCTATGTGCATGTGCGCTAGGCACTCGTTCACTGGCGCTGCGCCCGCAACCGCTGTTGCGTGCGCAGCCGCCCACGAAACCACCGCAAAGCCCTTATCTCTCCATTCCTGCGGCCAAAATAAGAAAACCCCATGAAAACCCGCGAGCGTATTCTCGAATGCGCCCTGATGCTGTTCAACCAGCAGGGCGAACCGAACGTCCCCACCCTGGAAATCGCCAACGAACTGGGCATCAGCCCAGGTAACCTGTACTACCACTTCCACGGCAAGGAACCGCTGATTCTCGGGCTGTTCGAGCGCTTCCAGGCGGAGCTGGCACCGCTACTCGATCCGCCCGCCGATGTGCGCCTGGATGCGGAAGACTACTGGTTGTTCCTGCACCTGATCGTCGAGCGCATGGCGCACTATCGCTTCCTGTTCCAGGACCTGTCCAACCTGGCCGGACGCTTGCCGAAGCTGGCGCGTGGCATCAGCCACTGGCTGAATGCGCTCAAACGCACCCTGGCGTCACTGCTCGCCCGCTTGAAAGCGGAAAACCAGTTGGTCAGCGACACCCAGGCCCTGGGCCAACTGGTCGAGCAGATCACCCTGACCTTGCTGTTCTCGCTCGACTACCAACGCATCCTCGGCAGTCAGGGCGAAAGCCGCCTGGTGGTCTATCAGGTGATGATGCTGGTGGCGCCGCACCTGAGGGCGGAGTCGCGCTTCGCCGCCGAACATCTGGCGCAACGCTACCTGCAAGCCTGAACGCTGAAACGCAAACGCCCGGCACTGGGCCGGGCGCTTGCGTTTGCTGACAGCCTCAGGACTGGCTGGCGGGTGTTACCGGTGCCACTGGCGCAACCGCTGGCGCAGGTGCGGCAGCAGGGGTTGGAGCCGACGCGGCAGGCGCTGCAGGCGCGGCTGGTTTGGCCGCCGCCGGCTTGGCTGCCACCGGCTTTTTCACTGCGGGTTTTTTCGCCGCTGCGGGTTTAGCCGCCGGCTTAGCGACCGCTTTGGCAGCAGGTTTAGCTGCCGGCTTAGGCGCGGCCTTGACTGCTGGTTTGGCGGCAGCCTTCGGCGCCGGCTTGGCCGCTGCTTTGGCGGCTGGCTTGGCGGCTGGTTTGACCGACTTCACCGACACACCGGTGAGCTGTTCGATCTGCTTGGTCAAACTTTCGACCTTGGCATTGAGCGCCTTCACTTCGTTGCGGCTCGGCACGCCGAGACGCGAGATGGCGTTGTTCAAGCGCTTGTCGAAGGCTTCCTCCAGCTCACCCCACTTGCCCATGGCCCGGTCTTTGACTTCATCGACCCGGGATTTGGCCGTGCTGACTTTAGAGTCAACCGTGGTTTTCACAGCTTCAACCTGCTTGTCGACTTCACTCTTGGCCTGCTTCTCGGCTTTCTCGCCGTCCTTGACCAGGGTGTCGAACAGTTTAGTGCCGTCCTTGCTGACTTTGGAGTAGGCACCAAGGCCTGCCAACCAGATCTGACGCGAGTACTTTTCAACCTCGCCGATCCAGGAGCTGGTCTGCTTTTCAGTTTTCTTTTTGACAGCCATTCTGCTCTCCTTATTTGCTACGTGCGGCATGCTCGAGCAATGCGCTCAACGCGTCCAGCTTAGCAGACAGCGCTTCAACATCCTGTTTCGACGGGATGCCGATACGGTTGAGACCGCTGGCCACTCGGGCGTCGAAGGCCTTCTCGATCTTGTCGAGTTGCACGTCGACTTTATTGCGGACGCTGCTGACATTGCTGGTGACGCTGCTCTTCACACTGTCGATCTGGCTGTTGGCCGCATCGACTTGCTCGCTGACCAGCTGCTTGCCTTGCTTTTCAACGGTTTCGCCGGTCTTGATCAGCTCTTTGAAATACTCGCTGCCTTCCTGGCCAGCCTTGGCGTAGGCACCCAGGCCTGCCAGCCAAATTTTGCGGGCATAGACTTTGACGTCGGCCAGGCGGGTGGCTT